>CAZKYJ010000275.1:0-6709 GCA_964556355.1 uncultured Verrucomicrobiales bacterium
CAGCCAAACTCTGGGTGGACGACTTGCACCCGGAGCGGACCGTCGTCCGCGGGCTTCAGGCTTTGGATCCGGCGGATGCGCTCGATGACGCTATCGAAAGCGGGCGCGGTGTGGGCGTAGACGTAGGGGTTCCGCTCGTGGGCGAAGAAACGGAAGTTTCCGAAATACGATTGACGCGCCAGATTGTAGGACGCTGCAAACACGAGGACAACGATGGCCCAGCGCACGATCTTGGAGCGGAACGCGGCGACCAGCGCCGCCCCTCCGAACCCGGCCAGGAGCGTCGCTCCCTGGTAGAAGCTCAAGATTGTCCACGGGGTCTTGTAGCTCAGCGTCGAGTAGACGGTGAGGGTGACGAGTGAGTAGATCGCGACAAAGCGGACGAAGTGGAGGGTGCTGCCTTTCCTCGGCCGGGCAAAAAATGCGTTGAGCGTGCCTACGAGGGCGAGGGCGAGCACCGCGGCTTCCGTCCACCAAATGCCACCGGACTTGCCGCCGGCGAGCAGCTTGATGTAGTAGTCCCAAGGATGGGCGTGCCCGCCCCCGCCGGCCCGCGAGAAGTAGACCCGGTAGGTGAGGATGCTATCGACGACACCCTGCCAGTTCGTGAAGAACGAGGAGAAGAGGATGACACCCACGGCGAGGGCCGCAATCCCTGCGGCGACGAGGTGGGACTTGCCCACGTCCGGACGTCGCCGCCGGTCGATCACGATCCCGTCGCCGCGGGCAAAGTAATCGATCACAAAAGTGGCGAATAGGGCGACGACCAAGGCGAAGAACGTGATGATGCAGGTCTCCTTGGTGGCGAAGACGAGCCCGGCGAAGACGCCCGTCGCGACCGCCCAGCCCAGCGTCCGCGCGATGAAGTAGCGCCACCCGCACGCCATCACGCCGAAAGTGAAGACCACGAACGGTACCTCCATGATGAAATAGCGAGAGTAGTAGACGTGCATGGGACTCACCGCCGTGAGCAGCGCCGCGAAACCAATCCCCACCGGCCCTACGCCGTCGACGACCAACAAGAGCAGGAGGATGAGAAGGATGCCATAGACGGCAACCGTGGCACGAAGCGTCGTCTTCGAGAGCTCGACCGTCGTGTGCTCCCCGGCGATCCACGTGGCGACGAGAGCGGAATAGGGCAGCGTGGGGCCGTGGTATTCCACCGGATCATACTTCCAGGCTCCCCCGTCCACCAATGCGCCCAGTTTCATGGCGTGGACGGCTTCGTCGGTGTGCATCGGACGCGCCTCCAGCCCGGCGAAGCGGAGCGGGACGGCGAGGCCGAGGGCGACCAGGAACAGGGCGACGAAAGCGGCGGTACGGGCGGGAAACACGGGGCACCATGGCGCGACCCAGCAGCCTGTCTAGCGCCGCGGAGGGGCCGGAGGGATTTCCGCTTGACGGGGCACCACTGTGGAGGCATATAGGCCGCCCGCATTTTCCGTGCGGACCACGCTGATGGCAGAGTAGCTCAGGGGTAGAGCAGAGGACTCATAAGCCTTTGGTCGGCGGTTCAAATCCGCCCTCTGCTACCATCTTAAATCGCTCATAGAAAGTGGTTTACCGAAGTTTCTGGGCGGCGGCCAAGGGCGCCCTGGATGCAGCGAAATGCACATCTAATCGCTCAAAATGCATTTTAAGTGGCAATTTGGTGCCACCAGAATCACCCCATCCGCAGCCCGCTTCCGGCATCTTCCGCGCGAGGAATCGCCTTCATCCTCACCTCCCCGCCGACCGTCCTCGCCCGGATCGTACCCCCAACGTTTCTCGCCTCCCACTCGGCGTGCCTCGCCGCCTGCCCCGCCTTCGTGAATCGGAGCGTGCGACGGTCGCCCCCCACGTCCACCGGAGAACCTATAGCCGTCTGCCGAGGCTCTCGTCGTTTTCCTTGCGCAGCGTGAACTTGACGGGCTCTCCCATCCCAACGCGTAATTCCGCCCGCGACCGACCGCCAAGCAAAAACTGTTCTCGCGAACAATCACGCCATGTCGCGCCTTTCGACGGACGACATCGGTCGGCAGGCTCCTAAACGATTACCCGTGCCGCCCGGGGGCGTTCGGGCATAGGGTCGGGTCGTGCCCACCCCTCCAAGATCCCGTTTGGCCGAAATAGTAACCTTGCCGACATTGCCCGCTCCAAAGCGTCGGAACCGCCGTTCAGGAATTCCGGAACTCTACACCAGTGAGCGCTCTACACGAAGGCCGTTGAAAACGCGAGGTAGCGTATTCATCCAGGCTCAACGCGTCGCGCGGACGGGTCGCCAGGCGCGGGGTAGGGCCTACGCCAAGATAGCGGGTCGAAGGGATGAAGGGGTCTATCGAAGAGCAGATCATTTCGTTCCGCGAGCGTTTTGAGACCGTAGACGAAACGGCTGGCAACGGCCCAAGATGGGTCGAACGGAGCAAAAAGTAGCGCCGACAACTGCCGCCCTGATGACAACCGCCGCAATCCTCGCCGAGGCTGACATCGAGACCCCCCGCCTGGCGTCGGAGTTGCGTGGCTGGTGGGACAGCAAGCACGCGGCGATCGTAGAAGCGCGCAAGGGAGGGGCGCTCGATCGCCAAACGGAGCGCCTATCGAAGCCGTTCGATGAAGAGATCCTCCCGCTTGTAGTGCTGATGGAAACCGTCTTTCCGGACTACACAGCGGTGCGATGCGCTCCGGTAATTGGGAACCAAAACTACGACGCCGAACTGGCATTTCCGGATCGGACCCGGCAGAAGGTGGAGGTGACTATGGCCAAGGATGGGATGAAAGACGAGGCAATGCGAATGCGGCTCAGCAAGCTGGGAAGTTGCGACTCCACACATGAGCCTAGAATCATACATCGGCGCAAGAAGGGGTGGCACCCCGAATTCCGGGAAGAGGGGCAGAGCCGTCGCCACGACGAAGTGGTCGAAGACGTCGCGGCGCTGATCCGCGCGGCGTTCGAGAACAAAGCGCAGAAAACCTATGCAGCGGGAACCTTGCTTGTGATTGGGTTTCCGGACGAGCGGCTGCGCGCCCAGAAGGATCAGGGCTTTTTCGACGCCCTGCATTCCCGCTTGCCTCACAATTTCAGCGCAGTATATCTCGTCGGCCTGCGCGGTCGGATCTTTTGCCCGCACCCGGGCGTCGCGACCCTGTAGCGTGAAGGGAGGGGGAGGGTGCTACGGCACTGGCGACGAGGGCGAGCGGTGCGGGATCTGCGGGGGGTGAGGCGAATTCGCTTGCCACGATGCCACCGGATGCACCATAATCTGGGATGTTCCAGAGGCGCACCCCCAATGACGGCGATCCGTTGGCTCCATCAGCTGCCGGAGCTAGCGCAAACAGATACTCTGGATCAGGGATGGCAACCCCATAAATCCCCACCGTGGCATGTTCGCAACGTTCGGCCTCGCGGGTGCGGCGGCTTGACGGGCGGGTGCCGGATCACCGAATTCCATTCCGTATGACCGAACATGAAATGATACAGGAGCTTCTCCATATGAAGGATCAGGCTCCGGTCGCGCTCGACGCAGAGAAGGCTGCGCTTGTCGTCGTCGATGTCCAACGCTTCTTCGCCAGGCCCGAGTACGCGTTCGCGCAAGCTTTCGAGAAGATGGTGCCGGGCGTCACCACCGCCTACTTCCAGCGCGTGAGGGATTGCGTTCTGCCCAACATCGAACGGCTGCTCGCGTGTTTCCGCGCCCGCAACCTGCCAGTCATCTACTTTGCCGTCGGCTGCCACACGCAAGACGGGCGGGACTTGCCTGGGTGGATGCGGGAGTTCGACGAAGTCAGCCTGATGCTCAACGGAAAACGCGTGTGTCCGCCGGTCGGCGATCCTAGCGGCGCTATTGAGGACTGCGTGGCGCCTCGTCCGGGAGAAGTGGTGCTTACGAAGTCGTCCAGCGGACCGGGCGCTTCGACCAACCTCCATCAAATACTACTCAACTTGGGCGTCCGTTCCCTGGTTGTCAGCGGCCTGACGACCGCAGTATGCGTCAGCCAGACGGCCCGTGAGATGGCCGATCTCGGATTCCAGGTGATCGTGGCCGACGACGCGTGCACCGAATTGAGCGACGAATCCCATCGCGCCGCCCTGTTAACCTTTGCCCTGACGTTCGGGCGGGTGCGCCCGACGGGGAAGATCGTGGAGATGTTCGAAGCAGCAGGCAACGAGGGGGAGCACTCGCCCCCCAGCGCCACGACGACCGCGATCGAGCGCCCCCAGAGCCCGTACGTCCCGACGGTGTCGAGCCAGCCCACGACCGGGAGCGCAGCTATTAAGACTGTCCCTCCCGCACCCGCTGCGATGCTCGCCGACCATCCGGACAAGGCTAGCGCGTAGGCCACCAGCACGGCAGTTCTCGTCCTCCGGTAGCGCAGGGGCGTCACGCCTAGCAAAACCTCATGGTCACGTCATCATCGAGGATCTGGAGGCCGATAGGGCGCCAGCACTCCACGGCTGCGGCGACAAGCCCCTTGACACCTTCCTGTCGACCGCCATCGCCCGATCCCTCGCGTGGGCGACGTAGAACGCGGCTGCGGTGACGTGGTGCGACGCGTCCACGGCCGACCTCAGTGCGGCGGCGAGCACGGTGCCCATCACCCACAACCTCCCCAATCTTTCGCTCCGTTCCGCGCGCTCACGCTCCCAAGCTACAGCGCCGGGGTGCCAGGACAAGGGTATCCGGGTGGGATTACTTCGCTTTACACCCGTGTAAACGCTAGGGGCTGATCCACCGGGGTGAGCCCGATGCCAGTCGACCTCACGATCCGGCCAGCGTGATCGCTACGACGTGATCGAGATTGAGGAATTTTCGGACGAGCTTTGCGTCGGTCTTGGTTGGTTTGCCATCCACGACCCTTATTCTCCCCGATTCCCACTCCACCTCAACCCAGGGGTAGTCGAACTGCCGTATGATTTTGGCGGGCGTAGAATGGTTCGGCAACCCAATCGACCCAGGGCTTTCACCTATGATGGTGAGGTAGTAACTGCTCCCTGTTGTCAGCGGGAGGGTGTCCGCAACAGAGATTTGGAGCATTCCGATGGACAGGATGGAAACTAACTTTCTCATTGTGACGCGCTGGATTGGTTTTTGTGGGATCTCGGGCGAGAGCTGTTGGCCGACGGGGTCCGCCCTGGTGCGTGCTCTTGGAGGGGTTGTGTTGCGGCCATCCCATCGCTCGCGGGCTTGCCCATAGGCTCGCGCATCGCCGGTCGCGGGGCAAGGGAAAAGCTTCCGGCGACCACGACCGGGACGAGTTCGACCGCTACCTCGACACCGTGCCGGAGCTGGTCAAGCAGGGGGTGAGGTTGGCTATAGAGCCCTTCCACCCTATCCAGCCTGTCCGCCCTCGCCAGGGGCCGCCGGGTCACTTATCCGACGATCACGTTCGGCATTGCTTTGATTCCACGGATGGCGGGCGAGAACCACGATTGCTAATACCGCATTTCCCGCAAGCCATAGCGAAAATTCCAAAGGGGTATCACGTTCACCTCTCGCACCAATAGTCTTCCAAAATACCAGAGCAAGAACATGTTGAGCTAGCGATAGAATCCAGAAAGACTTTTGGGTGACGATCGGAAACCGTTTCTTAAAGCTATAAAATGCCCATCCCCACCAAATGAAATAACCAAAGGAGAATAGCGCGATGGTGAGAAGGGAATACAGGGTCTCACCAAACGTCTCGGGAGGGTAACTTGCCATTACGGCGGCACCAAAAAGGCCTCCAACGACCCAAGGGAATCCGAGGACAGTGAGACTTGAGGTGGACCCCGAACTCCGGCCACAGGGTAGCTAGATTAAGCTACGGTGGCTGGGTGCGTGATACTGGTAGTGCAGGGGCTGGGAACTGGCAAGGAGTTAGTCGGGACGGGGGCTGATCAGCCGAGTTTTGGGGGGCGCAATGGAGGGGCAGGCACGGAGCGGAGCGGAGTGGCTGCCCCGGAGTGGAGCCCCCCAAAACTCGGGCGCCGGGGGGGGGCCCGGCGGCCCCGCCGGCCTCACGCCGCCGCCCGGTAGATGTCGTCGGGCGTCAGGTTGCCATGCGTCTGGTGCGGCCGCCACCCGTTGTAGCGCCCGAACCACCTCTCCAACCCGGCACGCAGCGCCGGTATCGTCTCGTAGTCTCGGATGTAGATGTCCTCGTATTTTAGGCTTCGCCAGAGCCGCTCGATGAAGACGTTGTCCATCCACCTCCCGCGCCCGTCCATGCTGATCCTAGCACCCATCTCCAGGAGCGCCCCCGTCCACTCCGCCGAGGTGAACTGGCTGCCCTGGTCGGTGTTGAAGATACCGGGGACGCGGCCCGTCGCACGGGTCGCCTCCGCCAGCGCGTCGAGGCACAGGTCCGCCCCCATCGTGTTGGACACCGACCAGCCCAGCACCTTGCGCGAGTGCCAGTCCATCACCGCGCACAGGTAGGCGCTCCCGCCCGCCATCGGCACGTAGGTGATGTCCGCGCACCACGCGTCGTCGGGCCGCAGCACCTCCACCCCGCGCAGCAGGTAGGGGTATTTGCGGTGCCCGTCGTCCGGTACGCTCGTGCGGGGGCGGCAGTAGATCGCCTCCTGGCCCATCTCGCGCCGCAGCCGCTGGAGGCGCTTGCGGTTGACCGCAATCCCGTGGTCGCGCGCCAGGACGGCCACCAGCCGCCGGCTCCCGAGGCACGGGTCCTCCATGTAGACCGAGTCGAGGATGCGCTTGATGCGCAGGTCCTCCGCCCCCTCGCCGACGGG
>CAZKYJ010000276.1:0-6691 GCA_964556355.1 uncultured Verrucomicrobiales bacterium
ATCGCGGCGCCCTTCATGCCGCCGAGCACGGTGACGATCTGCTTCGCGGTCTCGACCTGGCGGCGCTCCATCGCCGCGTCGGCCTTCTCCGCGGAGCGCGCCACGTTCGCGGCCCGCGTGCCGGTCTGCTTGACCGCCTGCGAGGCCGCCGCCCGCCCCACCGCAAAAAACGCGGCGCTCCGCTCTTCGAAAAACCGTCGTACCACCACGTTATCCCTCCCGGCGAGCTCGGCGATGAGCAGCATGTTGCGCGCGCCGGCACACACGCAGAACTCGCGCACCCCGGACCGGACGCACGCCTCGATGGCCGCCGCCGCCAGCTCTCTGCCCCCACCATTTTTCACAAGCCGAAGAATTCCTGCACCGTCCGGCATTTCAACCGGGCTTCCTCCCATTCGTTCTCGAGGTCGCTCTCCTCGACGACCCCGCAGCCGGCCGGGATCATGACCCGCGCCCCATCCCAAAAAACCGCGCGGATGGCGACGAGCATCTCGCACCGACCGCCTTCAGCCAGGCCGAAGGGAGCCCCGAATGCCCCGGGCACCCCCGAAGCGTCCCGCAGTTCTTGGAGGAACGCAATGTTGGCCATCGTCCTCGGCGAGACACCGAGCGCCGGTGTCGGATGCAGGGTGCGTAGCGCCCGGTCCATCGAGCGCGCGACGTCATCGACCCGGACGCGGAGGCGGGTGCGGAGGTGGCACATCGTTCCAACATTGAGCAACGAACGCGCACCGATCTCGACGTCGCCGAACTCGCCCAACCGCTCCGCCAGATCGTCCGCCACTACCGCATGTTCGTGCTGCGCTTTCGGGTCGGCCGCCATCGCCTCCGCCCCCTCGGGGCGCGCCGTGCCCGCGAGGGCCATCGTCTCCAGCCAGCCGTCGCCGCTCAAACGGAAGAGCAGCTCCGGGGTCGCCCCCGCGAACCCGCCGCGATCGCCCATCATTCCGTAGGCGCGGAGGGCGTTCGACTCCCCCGAGAGCCGGCCGAGCACGGTGTCCATCTTCCCCGATCCGAGGGTACCATTCTTCACCGCCACCGGCACGGCTTTCTCGATGAACCCGCCTTCGAACCATCCCTCGCATCGCGCGAACGCGGCCGCGAATGCCTTGCGTCCCAGCGGCTCCCACTCGACACCCACCCCACCGGGCGGAGCACCGTTCAACCCGAGGGCCACAACCATCTCCCTCACGGTCTCGTAGACCTCCACCGCTTCCGGCACCTTCCACGGCAATGGATCCCGCAACCCGAAATCGTTCGCATAGAAGCTGGCCTTCCCATCCGGATCGGGCAGGGCACGTTCCGCGAACGTCCCGCGCCCGCAAACCACGCGCCCGTCCCCCTGTTCAAAAAATGCGAGTCGCGGCGTCATTCGGGAGGGCTATCGATGAGACTGCCGACCAAGCCCCCATCCCCGACCCGACGCAACCCGCCACCCCAGAAAATCCGTCGAAGGGCGTTTCATAAAATGCCCGGCATTATTTAGTTGCTGCGCCGCTGACTCGATATAAACGACTTGCTCCTCGTGCCGACCGTCAAGCTTAGGGGTCGACGGTGAAGCGGCCGGGTTCGATTCCGGCGTTGATGACGACGTCGAGGAAGCTGATCTTGACCGACGAGCCGTCACGGAAAAACATCTCGAAGGCACGGACAGAGTCGTAGCGCGTATCGATGATCATTTCGAGGCGGAGGACGGCGAGCGCCATCCTGGCATCCTGCATGCGGAGTTCCGCCGTGATCAGGTCTCCCGCCCGGGTGAGATCGGAAACGCGAAACGTCTCTTGAAACTCGGGCCAGGAGCTCATCATGCCCGGTTGGAACAGGCCGAGCCGTTGGGCCGCGTCGGCGCGCTCGGGCACGGTGAGGTCGAAGCGCTCGACCGAGCCCTTTTGGGGTTCGGTGACCACCAGCTCGTCCGCCCCTGTTTTGATGGCGACCATTTTCGGTGGATCGCCCACCTCCCAACGGAACTGCTCGGGGGCCGCGAACCAGAACCGCCCCTCGCTGACGAGCGGGCGGCGGATGGTACGCAGCTGGCGCTCCTGCTTGAACCTCCCGTGCAAGGTGCGTATCGCGGCCTGGCGCCCCATCCATTCCTGGAGCGGAGCCGTGTCCACATCGTCGGCCATTGCCGGGCAGCCCCCGCCCAGAAACCCGACCAAAACGGCCACGGAAAACAGCCGCCGATAATCTGCGTATAGACCAATGCTCACGACAAGTCTACCATGCCGCGCCCCCCTCCGGATGCAACGCGCCCTCCGCCGTTCCGGAACGAAGCCGCCATCCAACCGCCGCCACCCGTTGCCAACACCTTCCCACAGATCGACCGCGAGAATTCGCGGATTCCTCCCCACGGCGTCCCCCGCACTGGTGGCGGCACTCTGGACCGGCGCCTCGCCCGTCCTCGATGCGGCCGGGATCGACGACCTTCACGCGCTCCGAGAATCTTACCGGGCAAAGTACCTGGGGCTCGCTGCCTCCGCCCTCCGCGCCTACCATGCCGACCTTTTGCAGCTCGAAACGACGGCGGTTGCGGGACGCGATTACAAAACGGCCGAGGCGATCCGACACGAGCGGCATCGGGTCGGCAAGATGCTCGCGAGGGGGCACCGGTCGGACGGTGATCGGCCGGCGGCTACCGAGGGGGCGGGCGGGCGCCCGGACGAGGGAATCGAACTCCCCATCGATGCCGCGACCCTCGGTGGGGGTGTGACGCTCGACGCCGGCGTGCTCACCACGTGGGACGAGCCCGGCGCCTATGCCGAGTGGCCGTTGCCGCCCGATCTCGAAACCGGGGGCTACGAGATCGAGCTGACCTACGCCGCAGGGGGCGAGGATCCCCGCGGAACGATCGTCGTGCGCGAACCCTTTTACAAGCTCACCCGCCGGCCGGTCGGCACCGGCGGTGCCGACCGGTTCGAGACGCACAACCTTGGCACCCTGCGCATCAAGGCGGACTCGCCCGCCATCCGGCTCGTCGTCGAGGAGGTGGTGGCCGCCCCGGTCTTCGCTCTCCGACAAGTTCGCATCATCCCGGTCGCCGAGTCGGCAGGCCCGTCCCGTCCGCCGCGATGAAAGTAATTTGCCATCTCGTCTTGGCGACCGTCGTGGCCGCCGCCACCGCGTTGGCGCAGAATGCGGAGCTCGACCGCCTGGAGAGGCTCTACCGCGAGCAACTGGTCAAAACGCTCGGCCCCGCCGTTTCCGAATACGAGAAAAAACTTCTCGCTTTGGAGAAGTCGCGCGCCACTGCCGCCAACTACCTCGGGGCACAGCGGGCGAAGGAACGGGCAGACCAGGTCGCCGCCGACCTCCGGGCGCTGGTGGAATCTCGCGGTGAGACCGCCATCGTGCTCGCCCCCGCCGAGGCGAAACTCACCGGCGCCGTCACATTCGACCGAGCGGCCGATGCCCTCAGGCGCTGGCAGACCGTGGGGAGCCGCGCCAGCTGGGATCTCCGCCGGATCGAACCCGGCAGCTACGAGGTGGAAATCGCCTACGCCGTCCCCCCGGAGGTGGAAAACGAAAACCGGCGGACGTTCGAAGAGCCGGCGATGATCACTTCCGGTGGCTCCATCGCCGTGCAGGAGGCGACCAGTCTGCGGGTGGATAGCGCGGAGCCACTGACCGCAAGCCTGAAATCGACCGGCGGCGCTGAGTCCTACCAGCGGAAGAAGCTCGGAAAGCTGACCTTCACCGGCACCTCGACGACGGTCTCCGTCGAGGCCACCGCGGTCGAGCCCGGGGGGCTCATGACCTTGAAAGCGCTGACCCTCTACCCGATGGCGCCCGGAGCGGACGGGGACGCGCCATCCCCGGTCGCGAAACAGTTTGCCGCCCTGAAAGACGCCCAGATGGAAAACCTCCGCAACCTGCTCGAGCCGACCTCGCTCGCCTACGTCGACGAGCTGAAAACCTTGGAGGCTACCCTGGTCGAGGCAGACGATATCGAAGGACTAGCCGCCATCCGGGACGAGCTCGACCGCCTTTCCCGGCGCGGCGACAGCAATCTCCCTGATGATCTCGATCCCCCCGCTGACGATGAGGCCATCATCCTACCCGCGGCCGATCCATTCGGCGTTCGCACCACCGGCGAGACGTCGCCCAACCCCAGCAAAGAGTTCCTACTCGACCTGAGACCGGTCGGGGCGACCGTCAGCTGGGATCTCGGGAGGCACCAGATCAACCCGGGATTCTACGATGTCACCCTGCTGGCACGAACCCCTGACCACGGCGGCGGCACTTTCGAGATCCAAGCCGGGGATAGCGGCTTCACGGGCACCCTCGCGAGCAAGCGCTCCGAAAAGGATTCGTTTCAAGTGATTCCCGTCGGAGCGCTCTATGTCGCGCCCGACGTCCCCACACTGACCCTTTTGGTCACCGCGCTGTCCGAGAACGCCCGTACCCTGTGCGAGCTCTCGTCCGTCACCCTCCGCCCGACCGCCGGACCCGATGGCACCATCGGGGGCGTAGCCGGCGAGGATGCCGGGTGGACGGTCATCAGCGGCGCCCAATTCGTCCGCCAGCGGGACAACGCTGCCGACGCTTTCTCGATCCGCAAGGGCGGGGACGAGTTCCGCCTTCGACTCTACGGAATCGATGCCCCGGAGCCCCGCTATGACCCGACGGAAACCGCCGCCAACGAACTCCAGCTCGCGGTCTTTCGAGCCGCCTCGACGCGGGAACTTGCCGCCGTCGGCGAGGACGGGATCGATGCGGTGGAGGCGCTGCTCGCCCCCGGAACTTTCACCGTTTTCACGAAGCACGAACCCGCCGGTGACGGTCGGATCTACGCCTTCGTCGTGGCGGGCGAAGGTCTCGTCAGCCACCAGCTGGTCCGGACCGGCCTGGCCATCGCGGCGGGAAAGACGGCCGACGTGCCCGAGGTGGTCCGCCCTGGCGTAACCGGCTCGACCCTCTCCATCTTCCTCGCCGGCGAGCAGGCGAAAGCCCAAGCGGAACAACTCGGACTCTGGAAACCATGAACGCGTGCCTCCCCGTAGTCGCCCTCCTGCTCGGAACGCTCGCTTGTGCGGCGTCGGGGCAGTCCGACAGCGATCCCGAACTCCGCGATCTCGAGCGTTCTTTCGCCGAGGAGATTCACGCGAAACAGAAGCCCATCACCGAGAAGTACATCGCCAGCCTCGAGAAGCTCGTCGCCGATCTCGAGCGAACCGATGCGTCCGCCGCGCAGGCCGTCCGCGATCGCATCGCCGAACTCCGCCCGCGCACGGGCGACCTCTCCCCCGCCGCTGAGATTTTCCCGACGGAGACAACTGGCACCGACGCACTCGACGATGGCAGAGCGGGCGCGCCCGAATCGCTCCCGGGCGATATCCGTCCCTCCCTGGCCGAGGCGACTCTGGCCGGCGGCGTCAGCTTGATCGAGAACGGGCAGATCCTAGCGGGATTCACCGCCCCCGAATCGTCGGCCCGGTGGCAGGTCGGAGGGATCTCTCCAGGTCGCTACGAAGTGATCCTCGCCTACTCATGCGCTGCGGATGTCGATGCGGGCGGTGAAATCGCGATCGTCGCGGGCGAAGATTCATCCAGGGTGCGTATCCGTCCGGGCGGGACGTGGGACACCGTTCGATCCCGTCGGATCGGGCGGATCAAGGTGGCCGACGACGCGCCCCTCGACCTTAGCATCACCACGGTCAGCGCCGCGGGCGCTCCGGGCGTCTTCGCCCTCCGCAGCGTCATCTTGCGACCGCTTACGAAGTAGGGCCTGTCACGGCTGGCAACCACCCCGCGCGCCCCAAAATCGCTCCCCCTGCCGGGAACGGTTCGACCGTTAGGATCCGAAGGTAAAATCTGAGGGATTCGCGCGGCAACGCACGATGCCGGACGCTGTCTAATCGAGGGTGACAACCCGGTAGAACCGGCGCGGCACGGAGACGCCGGACTGGGTCAGGGTCGTCTCGAACGCGCTCGCCGTCACGTCGTCTATCTCCAGCCAGACCTGTCGCAGGTCGTCCGAATACTGGAGGCCGTATTGCGCCCCGGGCTGCGATGTCCACGTGACACTAACCGTCTCGGCCGCCCGGTCGAAGGTGAAGCTCGTGATCTGCAATCCGAGTTCTATCGTGGGCGCGGTGCCATTGATGAACCGCGCGTCATCCACGGTGAAACCGGGGGCGGTCGCGGCACCGGTGGAGAACTCGGCGGTGAATCTTACCTGGGAAGGCGGACCGGCGACGGTGGCGTTCTGGAAGCGCGCGAGTCCTTCCACCGAGTGGACGAGAGCCGCTCCGCCGGGATCGGATAGCAGCAGATCGTAGGTCGGCGATCCTCCCCCCCACCCGTGGCCAACAACGCGCATGAAATAGACGGCGCCGGGTTGCACGGCGGGGAGACCGAGCGGTGCGCCCCAGGCATCATTGGCACCGGCGGGGTTGCTATCGAAGGCGTTCCACGTCTGGTCGGCACCGGCAGCCGTTCCCCGGAACCGGATATTGATGTTACCGGGGGCCGCGAAGATCCTGATATTGAATGCCCGCATCGCGGTGTCCGGAGAAACGAAATAGAAGTCGGTGTACCAGTCGGCAGCCCCCACCACGTCTTGGAAAAGCGCTCCACCGTCCCCGATGGCCGCCGCGACGCTGGAACCTGGCGCGATCCCGGCGACGGCACCGGCACCGGCGCCATTGAGGTTGATCATCCATCCGGGCAACGCCCCGTCGTCGGCCTC
>CAZKYJ010000277.1:0-6676 GCA_964556355.1 uncultured Verrucomicrobiales bacterium
ACCACGTCGTCATCGATCACGCCAATCGTTCCCAGGCCCGCGGCAGCGAGGTAGGCATCGCCGATGGTCTTGACCTTTTCCATCCCGTTCGCGGCGGTGATGATCTCGAGCTCCCGGACCAGCTCTTGCAGATCGTGGTGGACGGTTTCCGGGGTGCGTTTCTCGCAATAGCGGGTGAAGCCCACGACGTCGGCAAGGAGGACGGCGACGTCGTCGACCTGGCGCGGCCTGACCTCGCCGGTCTCTTTGAGTTCGGTGGCGACGTGGGCCGGGAGGATGACATGGAGGAGGTCGTCGGAGCGTTCCTTCTCGCGCTGGATGGTCTGGAGGTAGGCGGCCTCGCGGTCGCGGAGGCGCTTCTTCTCGAGGCTGGAATCGATGCGCGCCTGGAGGAGGGCGGGGTCGAAGGGCTTCGGAAGGTAGTCCTCGGCACCGATCTCGATGCAGCGGGCGACGTTGTCGGTGTCGTCTGACGCGGATAGGGCGAGGACGGGAAGCGAGCGCTGCGGCGGATTGGCCTGGAGGAATTCGAGGACCGCATAACCGTCCATCTCGGGCATGATGATGTCGAGGAGAAGGAGGTCGTAGGTGCCGCTAGCGAGCATGGCGACGACCTCGCGCCCATTTGTGGCGGTGGCGACGGTATGGCCGAGGCGGCGGAGCCGGCGCGCGAGCATGTCACGGTTGGCTTCGTCGTCATCGGCCACGAGAAGGTTGCCCGTAAGGTGGCGGGTCCGTTGGCCGGACGCCCCTCGGTGCAGGACGGTCACCGGGCGGTCGGGGTCGAGCCGCTCGGATTCGTCAACGGTGAAGCGGCCCGAACCGAAGTTGGCGAGGATGAGCCTGAGGAGGCTGTGGGCGGCGGCGTGAATCTTGGCCAGATCATCCGATACAGGGGAGCCGGCGAGCCCGGCGGCATCCTCTTGGAGAAGTTCTGTGTAGCCGATGATCTGGTTGAGCGGCGTGCGGACCTCGTGGTGGATGATCGATTCGTCGAGACGTTCGGACTCGGGGATGCTCACGTCGAAGAGCCCGTTGATGACGCCGAGGAGCCGGCGGCCGGCGGAGTGGATTTTTTCGAGGTCGGCGACGGGCAACCCTTGGGCGGAGCCCCCCATCGAGCCCTCGTCCTCGGCCTCCTCGATGAGCATCTCGCAGTAGCCGATGATGTGGTTGAGCGGGGTGCGCAGCTCGTGCTTGAGGCTAGGCGCTGATGGGGAAACATCGGACATCCCGGTCAGCGGGCGAGCAGCGCCTCGATCTTGCCCAGTAGCCGGGGCAGCTCGACGGGCTTGGTGTCGTAGTCGTCACAGCCGGCATCACGGGCCTTCTGCTCGTCGCCATCCATGGCGTGGGCGGTCAGGGCGATGACCGGGATCGCCCGGGTGGCGGGGTCGGCTTTCAGCTGCCGGGTGGCCTCCCAGCCGTCGATCACGGGGAGGCTCATGTCCATGAGGATGAGATCGGGGGCTACGGAACCGGCCATGGCGACGCCTTCGGCACCATCGATGGCGCAGGCGAGCTCGTAGCCATTGCGGGCGAGCCGGCGCGAGAGCATATCGCGGTTCATTTCGTTGTCTTCGACGAGCAGGATCTTCGGCATCGCGTTCGAGGGTTTCAGGTTGGTGGGGCGCTAGGATTACGAGGGACGAGGGATCGGATTTCGGCAAGGAGTTCTTCCTGGGAGTGGGCGGCTTTCTGCAGGATGCAGGTGACCTGGCCGTTGAGGCGGGCGCGGGTGAGGAGCTCGCGGGTGTTGGGGTCGTCCCTCGGAACGGGTTGGAGGACGCGCCGGAATGTGCGACCATCGCCGATGCTCCCCCACCGGTATCGCCGTCTGCTCGGCAGTTTCATCCTGGCCGCTTCGATCGGGAACGCCGCAGCCGACTTCGTCAATTTCGAAAGCCCGCAGGTCCACCCGATCGATCTCAGCCCGGACGGCTCGACGCTGGCCGTGGCCAATACCGCCGACGGCCGCGTCGAGCTCTTCGACCTCGCCAGCGGCCTTCCGGAGTCGATCGGATCGGTGGGGGTGGGGATGGATCCGGTCAGCGTCCGCTTCGCATCGGACGCGTCCCTCTGGGTGGTGAACCACCTCTCGGACTCGGTGAGCGTGGTCGACGTGGGCTCGCGAACCGTCGTCCACACCCTCCTGACCGACGATGAGCCGGCCGATGTCGTTTTTGCGGATGGCGACCCGCGCGTGGCCTACGTCTCGTGTTCGCAGGCGAATTCCGTGCTGACGTTTTTCCTCGACGACCTGTCCCGGGCGCCCGCGCCATTAACCCTGGCGATCGAAGAGCCCCGGTCGCTAGCGATCGGCAACTCGGGAACCCTGTTCGTCACCTCGTTCGAGTCGGGCAACGGCACGACGGTCCTCGCGGGAGGTGGCGACGGGGATGTGATCAGCTTTCCTCCCAACGCGGTGAGCGACCCGGACGGTCCTTATGGCGGGACGAACCCGCCCCCCAATTCCGGAGCCGCATTCGTGCCCGCGCTGCGGGCGGGGAACCCGGTGGCACCGCCCGTCGGCCTCATCGTAAAAGAGGACGCTGACGGGAACTGGTTCGACGACAACGGGGGCAATTGGACGCGCTGGGTCAGCGGGGATCTGGCGCCGCGGTCCGGACGGCTGCCCGGCTGGGGGTTGCGCGACCACGACGTCGCCATCGTGGGGAGTGCCGGCACGACCTATGCAGGTGGCCTGATGAATCTGGGCATGGCCATCGCGCTACACCCGTCCAGCGGGTTCGTCTCCGTCGTGGGAACCGAGGCCACCAACGAGGTCCGTTTCGAGCCGAACCTGAACGGGCGGTTCCTGCGGGTCGTCGTGGCCACCTTCGACCCCGCGTCCCCGGCGGACACCACGACGATCACGGATCTCAACCCGCACCTCGACTACAGCGTCGCAACGCTTCCCCCATCTCTCCGTGACCAGTCGCTCGGCGACCCGCGGGGGATCGCTTGGAACGCTGCGGGCACCCGCGCCTATGTCACCGGGATGGGATCGAACAACCTCGTCGTCATCGACCCGTCCGGATCCCGTGCCGGGCTCGCGCCCACCATCGGGGTCGGCGAGGGGCCGACCGGACTGGTGGTCGATGACGCCCGCGGCCAGCTCTACGTGCTCAACCGGTTCGGGGCCTCCGTCTCGGTCGTGGATACGGCGACGGAGCAAGAAACGCTGCGCGTCCCGTTCTTCGACCCCACCCCGGCGGAGATCAAGGTCGGTCGCCGCCATCTCTACGATACCCACCAGACATCTGGGCTCGGCCACGTTTCCTGCGCCTCGTGTCACGTCGACGCCCGCACCGACCGGCTGGCCTGGGACCTGGGCGATCCCGCTGGCGAGGTCGTCGCCCTCACCGGGGCCACCCAGAACCTCGGCGCCAACGTCCCCGGGCTCAACACGGACTTCACCGACTTCCATCCGATGAAAGGGCCGATGACCACGCAGACCCTCCAGGATATCATCGGGAAAGAGCCCCATCACTGGCGGGGGGACCGCAGCGGGATCGAGGCCTTCAACGGCGCGTTCACCAGCCTGCTGGGCGACGATTTCCAACTCACGCCCGCCGAGATGCAGGAGTTCGAGGACTATCTCGCCAGCATCACCCTGCCACCCAATCCGTTCCGCCATCTCGACAACTCGTTGCCCACCGATCTCCCGCTACCCGACCACGTCACCGGGAGCCGCTTCGGCCCGGCCGGGCAACCGATGCCCAACGGCAACGCCCTGCGCGCCTTCACCGATACCTACCGCCCGCTCGGCCGCGGCATCGACCGCGGCACCTTCGCCTGCGTGACCTGCCACACCATCCCCACCGGCATGAGCCCGGATAGCCAACTCACCATCATCGGCTTCGGAAATTTCGTTTTCACGCCCGTCCCGCCCGGCCCGATGGGCGAACGCCACCACGCCCTCGTCTCGGTCGATGGCTCGACCCAGCGCGCATTCAAGGTCGCCCAGCTCCGCACCCTCTATGACAAGGTGGGCTTCGACCTGACCTCGTCGCAGAGCCCCTCAGGCTTCGGCCTGCTGCACGACGGCAGCGTCGATGGCATCTCGCGGTTCCTCAGCGAGGATGCTTTCGACGTCAGCTCGAACCAGGAGCTGGCGGATCTGGTCGCCCTGATGGTCTCGTTCAGCGGTTCGGATTTCCCCGGCACCCCGGAGATGCTCGAACCTCCCGGCACCGCGAGCCTTGACGCCCATGCCGCCGTCGGCCAGCAGGAAACGATCGTCGCGCCCGCTACCAGCGCGCGGGTCGATACCTTCTTCGCGCTAGCCGACTCCGGGGCGGTGGACCTCATCGCCCATTCGCCGCTGGAGGGGAACCCCCGCGGGTGGCTCTACCTCGGGGCGGATCGATTTGCTGCCGACGAGGCGGCCGTGACGGTGTCGACGGACGACCTGCTCGGTGCGGCCGGGGCTGCGATGCCCCTCACCCTGACCTGTGTGGTGGCCGGGACCGGGCAGCGCCTCGCGCTCGACCGGGATCGCGACGGCCTTCGCAATTTCGATGAGGAGCGCGACTTCGCCCCCGCGATCACCGGTCACCAGAACCCGTTCCAAAGCAACGCTCCGGATACGACGGGAGACGACGGATCGATCGGGCCGGACGGGATCCCCGATGGCGAGAACGATTTCGATGGGGACGGGGTTTCCAACGCCGCCGAGCTCGCCGCGGGAACAAACCACGCCGACAACCTTTCCGTCGAGGTGCCGCTGCGGGTGCGCGCCGCGCTGTCGACGGACGGGGCACGGGTCACCCTCGAATGGGAGGCCGCGCCGCTGGGAAGGTACCAGGTGCAGTATGCCGACCACCTCGGGAACTGGACAGATTCGCCCACCGGCCTCCGGGAAGCGCCCGTCGCCGGGGGGGCGATGAGCTGGACCGACGACGGTCCGCCCCACACGACCTCCAGTCCCGCCGACGCGGCGCTGCGGTTCTATCGCATCGTCTGGTACTGAGGCGACCCGCCGGGCAGGATCCCCCGCCGCACACCGGCGTTCTACGTTTCCGCGCACCTCCCCGCGACCTGGCGCGGCGACCCGAGGGAGCTCAGGTCACTAACAAAACAATAACCGCCCCCAGGAGTGACCCTGGGGGCGGCTTCGATCGATCACTCGCTAGTTCGAGGGATGACTCCGGTGCGACCTATTCATCACCGAGGTCCAACAGGAACACGAGCAGCCCGAGGGTCGCGGAGATATTGCCCGGTTCCACCACGTTGGCGAGCCCGACGCGGTCCTCCACTCCGTCCCTGCCGAGGCCGTCACCGCTGGGATCCGAGGCATGCGTGCCCTGGTCGAAGTCCAGCTCCTGGATCACGTAGGCGGTCAGCGCGCCGATGCTTTCGTCGGGGGCTGGCCTCCCTGCCATCGAGATCGCGCAAAGCCCGACGAGCGCCATGGTAGTTGCTAGGGTTTTCTTCATGTCTTCTTTCTCTTTCTTTTTTTCTTTGTTAATGGAGAGATTCCTCTCTCCGTGATCGCAGTTGATCTATCTCCGGACCCGATTTCCGTGGCTGGCTCCGGGAGGGAATCCACCACGAGACTCACGGTGGCCTTGTCTATTGTTTGGTCTGTTTACCCCCGAGGGTGAAAGCGATGGGTTGCCCGCGGAACGTGATATTGTTAAACCCGATCCCGTCCACCTCGACCCACTGGTCGAAGAGGTCGCGCTTGTCGGCCGGGATCTGCTGGCGCACCTGCTCACGGAATCCGCGGTAGAAGTCCTGCCGCTGGCCGAGCCACTCTTTGGCCTCTCTTTTCTGTTGTTCGATCGGCACCGCATCGTCCAGACCATCGATGATAGGCATGTGGTTCAGTGTCAGATCCCGCTCGGCGGCCGCGGCAATCTGCCGCTGGAACATTCCCTCCAAGGTCGCCGCGGTCTGATCATCGAGATCGAACACCGATCGGTAGGTCGATGCGAAGAATTTCCCGCCGCCCACCGGGTCGCCATCGAACTCGATCACCGCTTTGGACAGGCCGCTGAAACTCGAGGCATCCCTCAGGAACCTTGCGACCCGCCGCTGGTTCTCCGGCGTGTCGAGTTCGCCGTTCTCTTCCGCTTCGCTCACCGCCAGCGCTTCCTTGAACAGGTCAGCAAAGTCCCCGCCTATCTCCTCGACCTTGCCGAAGGCCACGATGACCTCACCCTCCAGATCCTCCGCCCATTTCTTGAAAACCTCGGCTTCCTTCTCGGCCATCTCGCGGCGGGCGCGTTCGGATTCGAGTTCCTCCCTCACCGCTCCGATGTCATCGCCCGAAGAGTTCAGACCACTCGATGGCGCTGACGCCGCATGAGCCACTTGGTGGCGCATCGTCGCTAACTCGGCCTGCAGCGCGGCGACCTCCTCCTCGAGCCGCTCGCGCAAACGGAGTTGGGTGAGCCCAAAAAATAGCGCTCCAGCTGCGAGAAGGCCTACACCGATGAGCAAAGCGCTAGACCGGTTGATCGGGGCGCTTTCAGTCAGTGGTTGTCGACTATCAGTCATACCAAATGTGTAAGACTTCTCAAACTCCCATCCGCCGTGCGAAAGTTCGCTACCTATCTCTAGCAGATCCCTTCCCATCCGTCTACAACAGACTCGGATTCCGGTTGGCCCCGCGATGCCGTATCGACAGGGACACCGAGGTCGATCGCCGCCATGACGAGCTGGAAAT
>CAZKYJ010000278.1:0-1068 GCA_964556355.1 uncultured Verrucomicrobiales bacterium
GAGAAAGAGTCGCCGTGGCGGATGAGTTCCCAGGAGCCGATCAGCGTGGCGACCGCGAAAACCACCACGGCGAACGGCCACGCGGGCGCGAAGGAAAGCCGGCCGCGAAAACGGTCGAAGCGGTCGTGGGTGAGCGGGTCGCGGGCGAGAAAAAGGCAGGCCAAGACGAGGGCGGCGAAGGCCGCAGCCGGCACCAGTGGGGGAAGGGTGACGGGGATGCGGAGCGCGTAGCGGCGGCCGTTGGAGGTCGGATCCGAGCCGTCGGCCGTGGAGAACCAGAGGAGGTGACCGCTCACGTGGAACCGTCCGGAGCCATGTTCTTTGACCGCGGCATTGCTGGCGACGCGGATACCGACCGGTTTGCCGTCGTCGAGGAGCATCCCGTGGAACTCGGTAAACTGGCCGCGGGCGTCGCGGGGCACGCGGGCGCGAAAGCCGAGCCCTTCCTGTTTGGTTCCGGCGGTGATCTCCAAGCCGACGGCGTGCGAGAGCGGCCAGCCGAACTCGTGTTGCGCAAGCGACAGGGCGAGCACGATGGCGGCGACGGCGGCGGCGGAGAACGCGACGACTCTGGAAATCCAGCCCATGACCTAGTATTTGCGCCAGAGCGAGGGGACGAAAAGGACGAGTACCGCGAAGAGCTCGAGGCGCCCCATGATCATGAGGAGCGACATGACAACGTAGGACGGCATGCTGAAATCGGCGAAGTTCTGGGTCGGGCCGACGCCGGCGATGCCCGGGCCGATATTGAATAGCGTCGCGAGGGTCGCGGAGAGGGTGGTGTCAAAGTCCATGGCCGGCTCGAGGATGGCCAGCGCCATGTTGCCGAGGCAGATACAGACGAAAAAGAGCACCACGTGGAAAACGGCGGCCGGTGCGGCTCCCTCGGCGGGCGCCTTGTTGATCCGCATCCGGAAGATCTGCTTCGGGCGGAAGGCCGCCACGATCTCCTGCCGCGCGGTCTTGATGACGAAGAGGACGCGCGCCACCTTGATCCCCCCCGCGGTCGAACCGGTGCAGCCACCGATGACCATGAGGGCGAGCAACATCGAGGTCGAGAACCCGCGC
>CAZKYJ010000278.1:1078-6659 GCA_964556355.1 uncultured Verrucomicrobiales bacterium
AGTCGTCGCTGGCAAATCCGCAGGTGGTCATGATGGAGGCCACCTGGAAGGCGGAGTGGCGCAGCGCGTCGAGGAAGGTCTCGTGCACATGGCTCTGCACCGAGATGTTGAAGAAGATGAGCAGCGTCGCGGCGCCCGCGATCCCGAGGTACCATTTCCCCTCCTCCTCGGAGCGCACCCGTTTCCACTGGCGTCGGAGGATGGCCGCATAGAAGAAAAACGGCATGCCGGCGGCCACCATCATCACGGTGAGAAAGACCTCGATGCCGGGGCTGCCGAAGTAGGCGATGCTCGCATTGTAGTTGCTGAAGCCGCCCGTCGCCACGGTGGTAAGGGCGTGGCAGGTGGCGTCGAACCAGCCCATCCCCAACAGGTGGCAGCCGGCGGCAGTGATGACCGTCAGGCCGAGATAGATCTCCCAGAGGAGCCGGGCGGTGGTGCGGATGCGCGCGTGGGTCGTCTCCCCGGTGCGCGCCGACGACTCGGTGCGGAAGAGGGTTTTCCCCCCGACACCGAGGTAGGAAAGCAGCGCCACGAAGAGGACGAGGATTCCCAACCCGCCCAGCCACTGGGTCACCGAGCGCCAGAGGAGGATGGCGCGTGGGTAGGGGTTGAGGTCTGCGATGGCCGTCGACCCGGTGGTGGTGAACCCGGAGACCGATTCGAAGAAGGCCGGGACCACCCCGAGGCCGGGCTCGCAGAGGACGAAGGGAAGCATGCCGAAGGCCGCACTAACAAACCACCCAAGCCCCACCACGACGATGGCCTCCTTGCGCAGGATGTCCCTCCCGGAGCCGATACCGCCGACGAGGAGCGCGACGCCGGCGACGGCGGTGATGCTGGCGGACAGGGCCAGCGCCTCGACCGCGTGGTTCTCCACCTCGTTCCGCATCTCGAAGTAGCCGTAGAGCATGCAGAGCCCCATGCAGAAACTCAGCAGGATGAGGAGCATCCCAAAGATTCGGCTGAGCAAGCGGTAGTTCATGGTCGGAGATCGGAGATCGGGGCCCGGAGATCGGAGGGCGGGGTGCGGTGCGCCGCCGGCATCCGGTTTCCGCGTCCGGATTATAGCAGCTTGAGGAACTTGCGCTTGGCCTTGTCGGCGACCATCGCGTAGACGTTGTCCCCCACTTTGATCACGTCGTCGGCGGCGGGGACGTTGGCGTGCACGCCGCTGACCAGCGCCACGAGCACGCAGCCGTCCGGCCAGTCGATCTCGCACACCTTCTTGTCCGCGGCGGGCGAACCCGCGGAGACCACGGACTCGATCAGGTCCCCGCCGTCGAGTTCGCGGACGGTGTGGTAGCGGTCGCTGGTGATGAAGCGCGTGAGCTCCTGGCGGGTGGATTCCCGCGGGCTGACGGCGGCGACGACCCCGAACTTGCAGCCGGAGATCGAGATGGCGTCGGCGTAGTCCGCGCGGTGGATGAGCGTGAGGCAATTGGCCGTGCCGAGGTTGTTGGCCTGCAGGCAGGTCATGACGTTGTCCTCGTCGCTCTGGGTGGTGGCCACGAAGAAGTCGGCGTCGCCCACCTGTTCCTCCCGAAGCTCGTTGATCGAGGTCGCGTCGGCGTTGATGACGGTGGTGTTCTCCAGCTGGTGGGAGAGCTTCTCGCAGACGCGCGGGTCGCGGTCGAAGATGCGCACCTTGCAGTTCCACGACTCTAACATCTGCGCCAGGGAGAACCCGTACTCGCCCCCGCCGAAGATGACGACTTTGGCCGTCTCCCCGCCCGGGGTTCCCCGGCCGAGCCGGTTGGCCACCTCGCTGAGCTTGTGCGGCTCGCCGAAGAGGGTGACGCGGTCGCCTAGCTGGAGGGTCTCGGTGGCGTTGGGGATGATCCGCTCGGCGCCGCGGCGGATCGATGCGACCCGCACCCGCGAGGGCAGGGCCAGGTCCTTGAGGGATTTCCCGGCCGCCTGTCCCTGGTCGGAGACCGCGACCTCCTGGAGCTCGATACGCCCGCGCGCGATCTCCTCGACCATGGTCGCGGCCGGGTTCCGGATGTGCTTGGAGAGCTCGGCCGCGGCCAGGCGCTCGGAGCTGAAGATGGCATCGATGCCGAGGTGCTCGCTGTAGTCGAAGATCCAGGAGTCGCGCTGCAGGTCCGGGCTGACCCGGCAGATGACTTTCTTCGCCCCCAGCTTCCGCGCCACGCTGGCGGCGATGAGGTTCGTGTTGTTGTCGCTGGTCAGGGAGAAAAAGATGTCGCACTCGCCGACCCCGCTCTCGATGAGCAGGGTGGCCGACGAGCCGTCGCCGGCCAGGACGCGGGCGTCGAGCTGGGCGTCGAGCTCGGTGGCCTCCGCCTCCGTCCGCTCGATGACGGTGATGTCATGCGACTGGTTGGAGAGGTTGAGGGCGAGGTGGCGCCCGATCTCCCCGGCACCGACGATCATGATGTTCATACTTGGAAAGCGCCCATGCTACGCGCGGAGCGGGAAGGCGACAAATGGCCCCCCGGGCGACCGTCACGGCCGGAGCCACCGCGACCGCTCGAGCGCCGCTCCCAACTCGTCCATGGGTAGCCCGACCACGTTTGTCCACGAGCCCCCGACGCGTTCGATGATCTTTTCGCCGTGCTCCTGCGCCGCGTAGGAACCCGCCTTGTCGAGCGGGTTGATGAGCCCGAGGTAAGTGGTGATCTCGGCGGGGGTCAGCGTGCGGAAGGTCACCTCGGTGATCACGTGGAACCGGTGCTCGCCCGCCGGTTCCGACGACGCCAGGCAGACACCGGTACAGACCTGGTGGGTACGGCCGTTGAGGCGGGTCAACATCGCTTCCGCCTCCGCCCGATCGCGCGGTTTGCCCAGCGCCCGTCCGTCGAGATACACGAGGGTGTCGGCACCGATCACGGTGGCGCCGGGATGCCGGCTCGCCACCCAGTTCGCCTTGAGCGCGGCGTTGGATTCCGTCAGTGCCGGGAGGGACACGGGCGCCTCGTCCGCCTCTTCCTCGACCTCGGCGGCCACGATGGCAAACCGGTAGCCGGCCTCGCGCATGAGGTCGCTGCGGCGGGGGGAGGCGGAGGCAAGAATGAGTTCGGGCATCGCTCTGCAGCTATCCATGATGGAGACCTTTCGGCGATTGACAAGGGCGGGCCACGCGGCAAACCTCCCGCACCATGATCCGCCCATCCGCGCTCTTCCTCGTCGCCCTCCTGGGCGGCGCCCCTTACCTCTCCGCGCAGGACGTGGAAGCCGAGCCGGCAGGATCCGCGGACGCCGACGAGGCGGTCGCCGACGAGATCGCCTGGCAGGAGTTCGTCGATTCCTTCGAGTGGAAGACGGACGGCGAGGGTGCGCTCGACTCCCAGGCGGTCATCGCGATCCCCGAGGGCTACCGTTTTACCGATGGCGCCAGTGCCCAGGGGTTGCTGCAGGCGATGGGCAACATCGTCGAAACCCCGCCCGCCGGCCTGATCGGGGTTCCCGACCTCGACTGGTTCGTCGTGTTCCGGTTCGATCCGACCGGTTATGTTTCGGACGAAGAGAAGGACGACCTCGACGCCGACAAGATGCTCAAGGAGTTCCAAGAATCTGACAAGTACTCCAACGAGGCGCGCATCGCCGCCGGCTACCCCACGCTCGATACCGTGGGTTGGGCGAAAGAACCGTTCTACAACGAGGAAACCAACAACCTCGAATGGGGGCTCATCCTCCAGTCCGGCGACGGGAGCCGGAGCGTCAACTACAAGACCAATCTGCTCGGCCGGCGCGGCGTCATGGATCTGATCCTCGTCTGTGATCCGGAAGATCTCGATGCCATCCTGCCCGAATACCAGGAGCTCATCACGGGCTTCGACTACACGGATGGCAACAAGTACGCGCAGTACGAAGACGGCGACAAGTTGGCCAAGTACGGTCTCACCGCCCTCGTGGTGGGCGGTGCCGCCGCCCTCGGCGCCAAGGCGGGACTGTTCGGCGCCCTGGGCGCCTTCCTCGCCAAGTCGTGGAAGCTCGTCGTCGCCGGCATCGTCGCCATCGGTGTGGCCATCAAGAAGCTTTTCGGGTTCGGGAAAAACACCTACTCCCAGCACTAGCCAACGGTGACCGACGGCCAGATCCTGCTTCTGGCGTTCCTCGCCCTCTACCTCGCCGAGTGCTGCTACTGGCTCCCGCTGCGCGCGGTGGCATTCGCCGGCGGCAAGGCAAAATCGCCAGGCCCTCCCGTGGCCAACGAGCGGGCCGGCATGGTCTGGCTCAACCCCCTGCCGCCGGCGGGACGTACGTTCCCCTGCGAACCCTGGCCGTTCTCCGTCTCGCCGGATGGCGTCAGCTCGGCGGTCGTCGCGGCCGCCGGGCTCGCCTTCCCGCCCCCGCACCCGGGGTGCCAGCTCTCGTGGACCGACGGTGCGCCCACCCGGATCGCCACCGACGGCAAAAAGCTTTATGCCGGGGGCAAACTTCTCGCCACCTGTGCTTCCTCCAGCGGTGCCGCGGAACTCGCCGACTTCCTCACGAAGGTCGATGCCGCCGACCGCGCCGACCGCGCCGCGCTGATCCACGCCGGGCTCGCCCGCGCGCTTTCGCGAGACGAGGCCGAGTCCCGCATCGCCGCCTGCAACGCCGAGTCCCGCCCGGTCCGTTGGTCGGGTGCCCTTGTCCTCGTCTGGTGTTTTCTCATCCTGCCGCCCGCCTACACCCTGCGCGGACCGACCCCGGATTTTTTCGCGCTGCTCGGCCTGCTACCCGTCCTCATGCTCGTCTCCGTCGTCCTCGAGTTCCGCGCCCACCGGCGGCGCCACCCGACGCTCGGCCCCGATCGTTGGATCCACTCCATCGTCGCCGCCATCGCCCCCCAGCATGCCGCCCGCGCCGGCGACCTCCTCGCCCGCGACGCCCTCGGCGCCACGCATCCCGCCGCCTTGGCCGATGCGGGCGCGCTCGCTACCATCTGGCGCGACGCCGCCCATCCGGTGCCGGGCGCGGATGATCCCGTCGCCCTAGCATTCCACCAAGAATTCCTCGTCCCCGCGCTGCGGCCGCTCGCGGCGGCGGCGGCATCGCCCCCGGATCGCGACGGCTCCAGCGCCGCCTACTGCCCACGCTGCCTCGAGCAGTTCACCGACCAGGCGGCCGCCTGCGAGGCCTGTGGCGGCATCGCGCTGGTGACATTTGGACGGGCGGAGGATTGACGCTCTGTCCGCCTACGGTAACGTTTCGGCCTATGAAAATTCTCCCGCTGCTCGCCCTCACCGCCACCATCGGCCTCTCCGCCGCCCCCGTTTCCGCTGCCGACGACGACGCCGCCGTCTGGAAGCCGGTCTTCGAGCCCGACCTCTCGAATGCCGAGTTTCCCGAGGGGGTGTGGTCGATCAACGGGGACGGGGTCATGACGGCCACGGAAGACCAGGCGATCTGGACCCCCGGCGACCATGAGAACTTCGAGCTCAAACTCGAGTTCAAAACCGCCGAGGGCACCAACAGCGGCGTCGTGGTCTACTGCACGGACACCAAGAATTGGATTCCGAACTCCGTCGAGATCCAGATCACCGACGACCACTCGGAGGAGTGGGCATCGAAGCCGAAAACCTGGCAGTGCTGCGCGATCTTCGGGCGCCTTGCCGCCGACCGCAGC
>CAZKYJ010000279.1:0-6649 GCA_964556355.1 uncultured Verrucomicrobiales bacterium
GACGGCAAGGTCTATCTGCTGGATCGCGATGACGAGGTCGGGGAGACACTCCGGTGCTTCGATCTCGCCGGTGGCCAGGAACTTTGGGAATATGCCTATCCGGCTCCGGGCTCGGTCATGTTTCCAGGCTCCCGCAGCTCCCCCACCGTCGATGGCGGGAACGTTTATACGTGCGGGCACAACGGAGACCTCCACTGCATCAGTCTCGAAACGCACGAGCCCGTCTGGCGGGCGAACATCTGGACCGACTTCGGCGGCACGCCGGCACCCGAGGGGGGAGGCCATCGGCGTGGGCCGCAGCCGCCGGGCAGTTTTCCCATTTGGGCGGTCACCCAGAACCCGCTGATCCACGAAGATCTGCTCATCGTCGCTTCCCAGGCGCCCGAGGCCGGCGTGGTCGCCTACGAGAAACTCACCGGCAAGGTGAAATGGAAGACGCCGACATTCGATTATGTGGGCTACGTCAGCCCCTCGATTGTCGAGGTGGACGGCAACGACCATCTGGTCATGGTCAGTCCCTCGACCAACCCATTCCGCAAATCGAGCCCGGACGAGAACAAGCTCGGAACGGTCACGGGGATAGATCCGCTTTCGGGCGAGGTGCTGTGGGAATACACGAAATGGAACTGCCACATCTCGGTTGCGAGCGCCGTCGGCGCGGGTGGGAACCGCGTGCTTGTGGTCGGTGGCTACGAGCTGGGGGCCACCATGATACAGGTAGCAAAGAAGGACGATGGAAACTACGAGGCGACCGAGCTTTTCACGACCGAGGAGTTCGGTGACCAGACCAAGCCGCCCATCCTGCACGACGGCCATTTCTACGCGCAATTTGGAACTAACAGCCGTCGCGACGGGTTGGTCTGCATGAGCGTCGACGGCGAGATCAAGTGGAAGACCAAGCGGTCACCCGACTTCAACAAGGGCAGCATGATCCTCGCCGACGGGCTGATTTTGGCTACCGACGGGGCCGACTCCTTGTATCTCGTCGATCCCGATCCGGCCGAGTACAAACAGCTCGCCAAGGCGGAAGTGCTTTCATCCGCCGGTGGTGGCGGGCGCGAGGGGCGGTTTGCGGGCGGAGGGCAGAACTGGGCGCCGCTTGCCCTCGCAGATGGAAAGCTTCTGATCAGGGATCAAAGCGAACTGAAGTGTCTCAGGATAGCCGAAAAGTGATTCGTTGGGGGCCGTCCACCAGGTTCGTCGGATCTCTCGCGTGCCTTCTAGGAATCGCCTTGCCCGGGAGTGTCTGGGGCGAGCTGGAAGTGGATAGGCCGCAGTGGCCTGGTTTTCGGGGGGCTGGGGGGATTGGCCATGCGGCGAAGGCGGAACCTCCGATGACGTGGGACGTGAAGAGCGGGAAGAACGTACGCTGGAAGGCCGCTATCGACCGGCACGGGATGAGTTCTCCGATTGTCGCCGGAGACCGGGTGTTCGTGACCGCCGCGGACCATCTTGTCCGGCAGGTGCTCTGCTTTGACGCGGATACTGGAAAGCCGCTCTGGAAGCACGAGGTGAGCGCCGTACCCGAAGCGGAACTGCCGTTCGTGCTGGACGAGACCGGCTTTGCGGCCCCAACCCCAGTCACCGACGGGAAACGGGTCGCCGCCCTCTTTGCCACCGGTGAACTCATCTGCGTGGACGCGAACGGCAACCGGGTCTGGATCAAGCAGCTTGGCATCCCCAAGAATCACTACGGACATGCCTCGTCCCTGATCCATCTCCGGGATCTTGTAATCGTTCAGTATGACCAGAAAGAGGATTCGAAAGTGATGGCGTTCGAATTCGGTACGGGAGAACCAGTCTGGCAGGTCAAACGCGATGCTATCTCATGGTCGTCTCCCATCCTCGTTGAGAATCGTGGCCGGATGGAACTGATCCTCATGGATGGCAAGGCGGTCGAGAGCTATGCCCCTAAGTCCGGCAAGCGGCTCTGGCGGGTCGAGTGCCTCGATGGCGAGGTCGCTCCTTCGCCAGCCTACGCCGACGGGATGGTTTTTGTGGCGAGCGAGGGTGCCATCGCGGCGGGAATCGATGTCCGCGAACACGGCGAGGATCCACGGATTGTCTGGCGTTGGGACGAGTCCCTCCCCGATGCCGCCAGCCCGCTGGCCAGCAAGGATCATCTCATCCTGCCGACGGCCTTCCGCATCGTCACCTGCCTGGACGCGAAGTCGGGCGAAGTTCGCTGGGAGCACGAGTTCGACAAGGGCTTCAGCAGCTCGCCGATCCTTGTGGGCGACCGGGTGTATCTGACCGACATGGATGGCACGATGCAGATATTCAAGCTGGGGGAGAGTTTCGAGCAGCTCGGCCAGGTGCCCCTCGGAGAAGCGGTCTACGCGACTCCGGCGTTCGCGGGGGGGCGGATATACATTCGCGGGCTCCGGCATCTCTTCTGCATCGAAGAGCCGAAGTGACCGGTTTCCGCAGGCCGGGAACGGGCTTTTCCGCGCCCACTCCCCGTTCGGGTTCGTTGGGTGCCGGGGTTGTTGGTTGCGGTCGCGTGGCGGGTGCTGTGCCGCAAGGGAGGTGAATTCGTGGTTGCTGCATCAATGGAGCGATCTGGGGACATGCATGTTCCCGGTGCGGAGCGAGCCCGCCATCAGTCGCCGTTCACTCGGGGGCGCTGGTGCTGGAAAACTCGGCGTTGAATCGCGCAAACAGACCAATCTCAAGCGTTTCGAAGGCCGAGTTTTCCATCACGACCAAACCATGGCATGCGCCGGCTTCCGGCTCCGGATCCGGGGCGAGTTCCAGTCGGAGGGAGATCGGTTCGCCGCGTTCGTCGATCAAGCGCGCCGATGCGCGTTCGGGATGCGCGGGGTCGATCACGAACTGCATGACGTAGATGCCGTCGTCGACATCCGGGAGTCCTCGTAGGGATAGCAATCCGGCGTCCACGCCGTCGGCGGCGCGCACGGGAAACTCCAGCTTCCCGTAGCCCTCCGCCGGCGCGAAGACGATTTCGAGGGATTCCGTGACGATCAGGTGAAATTCACCATCGAGCTCGATTCCCGCTCGCTGTGCATCCAGCTGCAGGACGAAGTGGGCGGCACTGTACGGGTAGGCGGAGCTTCGCTCAGTCGACAATTGCACGAAGTCCTCTGGTTGTTGAACGAGCGGAAAGGGCGCCCGGAGTTGCACATAGCCGGCGAGATTGGCTGAGAAATCCTGGCCGGACGACGGCGTGACGGACAAGGCAACGAGGCTCAGGATCAGGAGCATCGCAACGCGGCCGTCCAGAAGGGCGGGGAGGAAGCTCTGATGAGAGCGGTTCCCAGTGGCGGGCGTAAGGTGTTTCCGCATGAACGAGTTATCCGGGCGCGCGCTCCTCCGGGAGGCTCGCGGGCCGGGACGTGGGGTTCCGTTAGTCGAAGGCCGGTCATCGGTCCGACTCGCGCGGCGAATTGTAAGTCGCCGATGGCGTGAAGCGCCTCGTGGTTCGTGGTGGGGTGGATTCATGGATACGTGTTTTCGATTCAAGGGGGCATCTGTTTCCGACGAGCCGGGGATCTGCATCCGAGTCTGTCCGATCGGGCAACGGTCGTCGCGTGCCAGTTTGGAACTGGGTGGCTGGCGGAGTCACTGGCGGAACGGCTCGCCTGTCCTCCTATCTCCAGATGATTTCATCGACGGTCATCGAGGGACGTATAACTGAGGCGGTGGAATCGGGCGTCGGCACCGCTGAGGGCGGCGGCGATGAGCAGAAGGTACTGGCGGTCGGTCGCGCTGGGCGGAGCCGAGCTGCCGAGGCAGGCCGCCAACTCTCCGGGGGCAGCGGTGGCGAGACAGAATCTCTCCCAGGGATCGAGAGGCTCGCCTTGGCGGAGCTTGGTGACGAGCTGGACCGGGCTGGAGGGCGCGGTGCGGGCATCCAGGCATGCGCTGAGATCGCCTGGGCCGGACACGGTCAGGCAGAACTTCTCCCACGGGCTGAGCGGAGCCCTCGGGCCGGCATCGTCGACCGCTGCGGCAAAGGCCTCCAGGAGGGGAAGGCTCCCACGGCGATCGGGAGTTCCGGATTCGAGGCAGGCGTCGAGATCTTCCCCCGGCTCGGAGGTGGCGAGGCAAAACCTTTCCCAAGCATTGAGTGGCTCGTTCTGCTGGATTCTCGCGATGACCTGTTCCCGGCTGGAGGGGGACGCCCCGTCCAGGCAGGCACGGAGATCGGTGCCGGCTTCCGCCGTGAGGAGGCAGAATCTCTCCCATGGAGTGAGAGGAGCCCTCCCGCTCCTATCAAGGCGCACCCGGGTCAGAAAACCTGCCAGTTCGCGGTCGATGGGAAGGGCAAGCCAATTCCGCGAGTCGGTCGATGTTTCGAGTACTGCCACTCGATCGCCCTCTCCTCGCATCGCGAGGCGATCGAACGAGAACTCGAGGGACGCCTCGACGTCAGAGTTCACCAGAAGGCGGGGTGCGTTCCTCCAGTTTGGGTCGGCTCCGTTGGGCAGGCTGGAGAGGCCGGGATGCGTTCCGTGCGTTCGCTCGCCAGAGTTGGGTAGGCCATCCCCATCCGGGTCCGACTCCGGGAGGCGATCGTCACCGCGTAGCTCCGGGAACCCGGCGATCCACCCGTCGTAGGTTTCGGGTTCGCTGGGGCGGGGGATCCCGAGGGCGTGGAGGACGGAGACCATGAGTCCCGATCCGCTGGCGCCCCTCTCTGCGGTCATCTCAATCTCGAGGGGAACGCCGGTTCCCCCGGTGTCGACCTCGAACAAGAGGTAGCCGTTATGGAGTCCGGTGAACCTGCCTTCGACCCAATCGGTCGAGCGTCTCCTGAGTTCCTCGCTCATCGCGGCGAGTAACTCGCGCGTCGACATCGATGGGTCGAACAGGAAGCTCCGTGTGAGCGTATCTCCCCCGATGCGGATCGAGAGGCGAAGCGAACCGGCGGTGAGAATACGGTCGCCCACGAGGGCGAATCCGAGAATGTCGTGCTCGAACCGATCGACGGAGAGGTCGAAGTCAGGATGTGGCACCGGGGTGCCGGCGCAAGGCTCGACCATGAGCGACATGCCATACTCCAGAGGGGCTTGCGTGATCTCGCCTTCGCAAGCGGCAGGGATCGAGAGAGAGCTTCCGCTCACGATCCCGTCGAAGCTCGAGCCGGACTCCAGTGCATCACGCAACCCGAGGGCGATCTGGGATCCGGTGACGCCGCTGGCGAACTGCACCTCCTGCGCGGGCGTGGCAAATGAGGTTGCGTCGTTGGCCGCGCTGAATTGCACGATGCCGGGGAGAGAGGTGGATCCGTTTGGGACGCCCGCCGTGAGGGTGATGCTCCCGGGCGCTCGATCGGCAACACAAATGGCCAGAGCGGTCGCGACGATGATCGTGGTGCCCCGCCTGCTGCCGAAAAGTGCTGCCCGTTCCTTATCGGCGCCGGAGTCGCCAGCTCCTGCGGTGAGGATGAGGGGGATGGAGTTGGGAATTGCGTGATTCATAGCGACTGATTTCAGGTTCACTATGAAATGACGAATCAGGGGGTGGAAGTTGCGCATCCGTTGCTACATTGCGCGCGGGAATCCTCTTTCCCCCCGTCGGCACGATGATTGGCAACGGTGTCAGGTGGCGTCCTTCACGTTGGTCCAGGCCGACCCGTGAGAGCCCCCGATCTGCAGCGCGATGAAACGTTCGAGCAAGAGGGCAGCCGAACGAGAGACCGTTTCCCGAATTCATTCCGCAGCCCGCTATTCCCATCCAAATATCTGATGTCGGTGCGGAGAGGAGATTCCTGACAGCTGCTTGCGTTCGCGTCGTCCGGCCCGGTCGCGGGGCGTCCGCCGGGCCGGTTCGCGTGCTTGAGGACAATTCTGAAGTCAGTCCGGGTTACCGAGGGCGCGGTAGGTTGCGGGCGATCCGCCTAGGGCGTGACCAGATCAACCCGATAGTAGCGGTGGGAAGGTGCCGGCGAAGACGGATCCGTAAACTCGCTGACGGCGGATCCTGCGCTGACGTCTCCCGCGCCGCCGAAGCTGAACCACGTCCTTAGATCGGGCGCGTAGCGGACGCGATAGTGTTTGCCTGGTACCGACGACCAGCGGAGGCGCTTGCCGAAGCCCCCCACATCGACGAGATCGATGATACTAAGGAGCGAGGAGGGATCCTGCGGATCGGTGCCGGCGAGATACTCCTGAAGGTTGGAAAGCCGGTCGCCGTCGGCGTCGCGGTCCGCGTCGGCCGGGTCGTCAGGATCGAGCCCGTTGGCAATTTCGAAGGCGTCCGGCATTCCATCGAGGTCGGCGTCCTCGTCGGGCTGACCGGTCGAATAGGTGAGCTGCGCATCCCAGACGAGGTCGGCACTCCCCCCGGAAGCTTGGTGAACTTCGACGGCGAGCACATTCGTACCGACCTGCAAAGCAGTCCGCAATGCGAGAATATCGATCATCTCAAAGGCGCCGGCCTCGGTATCGCCCGCGAGAGTCCCGTAGCTTACCTCTCCGGGAGGAAGCGACCTGCGAGCGATTTCCTCCCCGTTGAGGTAGGCAACAAACCCATCATCGTAAAGGAAGGAGAGGCTGAGCTGCGTCAAGGCGGCGGGATCATCGTTGATGACGAATCTTTTGCGAAAGTATGTGGTGATGAACTTGTCGGATGAATCAATGCCGAATGGCACGACCGTGCGGATAAAGGGTTCACCGTAGCCGAG
>CAZKYJ010000280.1:0-862 GCA_964556355.1 uncultured Verrucomicrobiales bacterium
CCCGAGAACGCGCCGGTAGAGGCGCTCGACCGTGGCCTCGCTTCCACTCGCGAGCAGCCGGCGCGCGGTCGCCTCCGCCGCTTCCATCACCATCTCATCGTTGAGCAAAAACAGGCTTTGAGCGGGCACGGTCGTCCGGGGGCGCGCGCCGGTGGTGGCGTGGGGATTGGCGAAGTCGAAGGCGGCGAAAAGTTCCGGCAGGTCGTTGCGCACTACGGGGAGATAGACACTGCGGCAGGGGAAATCGGTGCGCCGGCGCACTTTGTTCTCGCCGACGGCCGTGGCCTGGTCCCCGAGATAGGCAACGGTCGAATCCATCGGCGCGAAATCGAGTGTCCCGGCCGCCATCAACATGGCGTCGCGCAGGGATTCGGGGTCGAGGCGTCGCCGGTGCCCTTTCCACAGCAGCCGGTTCCCGGGATCGAGATTCTCCGCCACGGCGACGGTCGCGGGGTCGGCGGCGCCCGTGGCGAAAGCGCGGCTCAACGCGATCTGGCGGACCAGCGATTTCACCGACCACCCCGAGTCGATGAGCTCGCCCGCGAGATAGTCGAGCAGCTCCGGATGGCTGGGCTCTTCCCCGCTCCTCCCGAAGTTGTCGACCGTCCGCACGAGCCCTTCGCCGATCAGGTGGTGCCAGATCCGGTTGGCCATGACCCGCGCGGTGAGATGCCCCGCCCCCGCCCCGGTGTCGGTGAGCCATTGCCCCAGCTCCACCCGCCCGCTCGCGCCACCGGCTATCACCGGCTTCGGATCATGGCCGATGGCCCGGAGGAACCCCCGCGGCACCCGCTCGGCCTTGTCGTCGAACTGCCCGGCGCGCCTCACGAACTCGTCCGCCGGCTCCGCGACATCGGCGGGC
>CAZKYJ010000280.1:872-6636 GCA_964556355.1 uncultured Verrucomicrobiales bacterium
TCGTTGGAGCGGTGATCGGGTTGCTGATCGGCGCCCGCGGCGGGATGGGCGGGGGGTTGGCGATCAGCGATTCTAACAATCCCACCATCTCGCGCTGCGCCGCGATTCTTTGGGCGGGGGGTATCTCCTCGCCCCGCGCGGCCCCGGCCAGCGCATCGGGGTGTTTCCCAACGAGTTCCGCCAGCTCGGCGGCCGCATCGTTCTCCAGCTTTTCCAGCGCCGACTTTGCCCGCTCCAGCCGCTGCGCCCGCTCCGGATGAAGCCGCCAAAACTCCTCGTAGCCTGCGTCCAGCTCCTCGCCGCACTCGCCGATTCCCACGAGCCGTTCCATCACCCGCTGCTGCCCGAGCATGCGGCGTTCCTCCATCACTTCGGTGGATGTTAGGATTCCCGCCATCGCGTAGTAATCGGCCGTCGGCACCGGCTCGAACTTGTGGTCGTGGCAGCGCGCGCAGCCCAGGGTAAGCCCGAGAAACGCCCGGCCGATCGTGTCGAGCTGCTCGTCGGCCACCTCCATGCGCTGCCGCTCGGGATCGTTGCCCAGCAAAACCTTTGGGCCGACCACGAGGAAACCCGCGGCGATGCGCTGGCGGTCGCGCTGCGCCAACGAGTCGGAGGGCAGGAGATCGCCCGCCACCTGCTCGAGGACGAACCGGTCGAAAGGCAGGTCGGCGTTCACCGCATCGATCACCCAATTGCGGTAGCGCCACGCCTCGCGAAAGAGAAAGTTTTCGTCCAGCCCGTTCGAGTCGGCGTAGCGCGCCAGATCCAGCCAGTGGCGCCCCCAGCGTTCCCCGAAACGGGGTGATGCCAGGAGCCGGTCCACCACGCGTTCCGGTGCATCGGGCGATTCGTCCGCCACGAAGGCTGCCACTTCGGCCTCCGTCGGCGGGAGTCCGACCAGCTGGAAGTACCAACGCCGAAGCAGTGCCGGGCGCCCGACATCCGAGCCCGGCCGCAATCCGGAGGCGTCGAGTTTGCTCCCGATGAAGTCGTCGATGGGGGAGCTCGTTGTCGCCCCTGCCGACACCAGACTCGCCGAACCGTGCCCGAGCGGCGCGAACGCCCAGTGCGCCATGGCGTCGCCCTCCCGGTCATCGCCCGACACGACCGCGGGGGCGACCATGCAGAGGAAGCAGAGACCACACGTGGAAAGGGACACGAGAGAAGAGACGCTAGGCACCGGTCTAGAGATACGGAGCACCGCATCCCGATCTACGCGGCATCTGCGCCGGCGACCTCGCAGCCGCGCCCGGTCGGCTGCCCGATGGCGTCCGCGCTGCCCGGGACGACCGGCAGGTAACGCGACAAGTCGCGGTGGCATCGGTTCGTCGGCCCGAGCATTCAGGCGGGCGCGGCGCCTGCCGCACAGAGCGCCCGCGCGTCGAAAAGCAGCGCCAGTGCCGTCGGGGCGTCGTCAGGGATCGACACGTAGCCATCCCGCTCCCGGTACTTGGCACGGAAGACGCTCCGATCCGGAGCCGGAAGGTCGTTGAGATCGGCGACCCGCATGCCCCAGTCCTCGAAACACCGCCGCCCGATCTGCTCGTAGGAGAGCAGCTGTACTTTCCGGTGGCGCTCGTCGGCGAGTATCTTCGCGTAGAGCGCGTTGACATGCGCCGCGCGCCCTTCCAACACCTGGAGAAAACTCTCGCCCGAAAGCACGAGCAACCCGGTGATCCCGGCCTCCTGGTTCTTCCGCTGCGCCTCGCGCTCCAAGGTCGCAAGCATGTCGTTCGTAAGGATATCCCAGGAGGTCAGGCTCCGGTAGATAAGGCGACAAGTTGGCATCCTGCTGGAGAATCTAGCAAAATCTGCACCGATGTTCAAGACGAGATCGGCCGCGCGGTGGCGCCACACCGAACGCGCCGAAGGCCCGTCCTCCCCGCCGGGGCGGAATCCCCGCGTGGATTCGGCAACCGCAGGCCCCGCCATTACTTTCCTATCGGGGGAGACTCGCCGCCGATCTCAGGCTATCGGTAACCATGAGTTCCCCCGCCTCATCTCTCCCTCTCGTCGCCGCGGCGCTGGCTGCCGTCGGCGTCAGTTCTCCCGCCGCGCTCGCCCAATCGGCCCTCCTCGCCATCGAGTTCAACCAGGACGACCAGGCCGGATTCGACGGGTGGCCGAGCGCCTTTGCCGGCACGTCGTCCGCCGCCAGCTTCGCGACCGACTCTGGCGCCACCTCCGGCACGACCACCGTGACCATCACCACGAGCACCGCCTTCGGCCTACCGGTCAACCGGGGCTCGTCCGATGGGAACCCGCCTGGCTACAGCTACCAGCACCTCTACGAAGACCTCCTCATCGCCACCACCCCGACCGGCGCACTCACCATCGATTTCGCGGGGCTCCTCCCCGGCATGACCTACCGGTTCACCCTCTACGCATGGGATCCCGGCGCCGGGGATGCCTCGGACAAAGTCTGGACTGTCACCGGGGGCACCGGGACACCGACCTCGGCATCGGTGAATTTTCAGGGGGCGCTCGTCGGGAACGAATCCTTCGCGATGGTCTTCGAGATCACGCCGACGGCAGCGGGTACGTTCCAGCTGCGGAACACCGCCGGGCTCCCCCAGTCGGCCGTCAACGGCTTCACTCTGACGCCCGCCGGGGATCCCGACGCACCACCGACGATCATCGCAGAACCACAGGGGGTCTGGGACGGGCGTGCCGAGGTGGTACTGGAGGTCGAGGCCGGCGGGCCGGAACCTCTCAGCTACCAGTGGTTTCTCGACGGGGATCCGCTGCCCGGCGAAAATGCCGCCACGCTCATCCTCGCCGCCGGCGAGTATCTCGCGGGCGGCGAGTACACGGTGCGCGTGACCAACCCGAACGGCTTCGTCGATTCGGCTCCCGCCGTGGTGACGCTCGTCCCGTTCCCCACCCGCGAGCAACTCACCTACGAGCCCGAGGGGCCGGCCTCCCGCCGCAGCGGAATTTCGATCTCGGAGATCCACTACCACCCGGCAGCGCGGAGCGACGGGCGGGAACTCGAGTTTGTCGAACTCTTCAATTCTCACCCCTGGGAGCAGGAGATCGCCGGGTGGCAGCTCACCGGAGACATCGCCTACACCTTCCCGGCCAACACCGTCATCCCTGCGTTCGGGCACCTCGTCGTGGCGCGCGTGCCCGACGATCTCCAGGCCGAATATGGCGTCGGGCCGGTCGCGGGCCCCTGGATCAACAACCTGCCCAACGGCGGCGGTCGCGTGCGGCTGCGCAAGCCGTCGAACGCCATCGTGCAGGAGGTCAACTACGACGACACCGCCCCGTGGCCCATCGCCGCCGACGGTGCCGGGCACTCGCTTGTCCTGGCACGCGCATCGTATGGGGAACGCGACCCGCGCGCCTGGGCGCCCAGCCACAGCATCGGGGGCTCGCCCGGCGCGACCGACCCGCTACCCGCAGGTCCGCTCGACCATATCTTCATCGGCGGGATCCTCTCGGCGTCCACCCCGCCTTCAGAGGACTACATCGAGCTGCGCAACGCCTCTCCCGCCGCCGTCAATCTCTCCGGCTGCATGCTCAGTGACGCGCGGGACACCCTCGGGCAATTCGTCATCCCTGAAAACACCACGATCGCCGGTTACGGGACGCTCCGGTTCGCAGAATCGGCGCTCGGCTTCGCCCTCGATGCCCAGGGCGACGCCGCCTATCTCACCGACCCGGCGAGCGGGCGCGTGCTCGATGCCGTCCCGCTACCGGGCTCCGCTCCGGATGTCCCCTTCGCCCGCTCCTCGCCCGACTCCCCGCTGCTCCCCGCATCGGCGCCCGGCATCATTATCAACGAACTCATGTTCCACGCCACCAGCCAGGACGACGCGGACGAATGGATCGAGCTGCACAACCCCGGCGCCGCAACCGTCGATCTGGGCGGCTGGGCATTCACCGACGGGATCACCTTCGCCGTTCCCGCCGGCACGCAGATCGCCGGCGGTGGCTTTCTCGTCGTGGCGAAAGATCGCGCGCGCACGCTGGCCAACCACCCGTCGCTCGACCCCGCCCGCGTGCTCGGCAACTATGGCGGATCCCTCTCCGACGGCGGCGAGCGCGTCGAACTCTCGCGCCCGTCACCCGGTGGACTCGTCCCCGAAGACGCCGTCGATTACGCCGACGCCAACCGCTACCACCGGTTTGCCGACGGTTTCGGTGCCTCCCTGGAGCGCCGCGACCCGGGCGGCAGCTCGCTGGCCGCCTCGAACTGGGCCGATAGCGACGAGTCGGCCAAAGCCCCGTGGACGACTGTCGAGTTCACGGGCACCCTTGCCCACGGGAACCCCGTCGTCCCCGCCGACCAGGTCCAACTCTTCCTCATGGGCGCCGGACAGGCGCTGGTCGACGCCGTCGAGGTGATCCCGGGAGGCGGATCCAACGTCGTTCCCAACCCCGGTTTCGAGGGCGGCCTGGGTGGTTGGTTTCTCCAGGGGAACCAGCGGCGTTCGATCCTCGAGACCGCCGGGGGCTTCGAGGGATCCAACTCCCTGCGCCTCGTCGCCACCCGCCGCGTGGATCCGGGCCCGAACCGCGTCCGCGCACCGCTCGCCCAGACCCTGGTGGCGGGCAGCACCGCCACCCTCCGCGCCCGCGTCCGCTGGCTGGCCGGCCACCCCGAGATTATCATGCGATTGCGAGGGAACTGGCTCGAGGCCGAGAGCCGCCTGGAACTTCCCACCAATCTCGGCACCCCGGGGGAGACGAACACCGCCGCCGGCCCGAACGCCGGCCCGGACATCAGCGACCTCGCCCACCGCCCGCTCCTCCCCCAGGCCGGCGATCCCATCGACGTCTTCGTCCGGGTGAACGACCCCCATGGAGTGGCCGATGTCACCCTGCGCCACCGCATCGATCCCGGCACCACCACCACCGACACACCGATGACCGACGACGGTCTCGGCGCCGACCTCACCCCCGGTGACGGCATCTTCTCCGGCACGATCCCTGCCCGCCTGCCCGGCGAACTCGTCGCCTTCCAGGTCATCGCCACCAACGCCGCCCCCTCCCGAGCACCGTCGGTCTACCCGCCCGCGAGCGAGGGTCTGGTCCGCGTGGGCGAGCCCGCCGGCGGCTCGTCCTTCGGCAACTACCGCCTTTGGATTACGGCGGCGTCGCTGGCCGAGTGGGACTCGCAGCCGTTCCGCAGCAACGATCCGTTTCCCATCACCTTCGTCTACGATGACGCCCGTGCGATCCATGGCGCGGGCGCCTACTACGGCGGAAATCGCGACTCCCACGCCCACCCGCTCAGCGGGGCTGTCGGCTATGACGTGGCGCTGCCCGACGGCGAGGAGGTCCTCGGTGCGGACAAGCTGACGCTTGACTACCCGGTGCGCGACGCCACCAACCAGCGCGAACAGCTCATGCACTGGTTCGCCGACCAGCTCCGGCTCCCGACCCTTCACCGGCGGGACATCTACCTCATCATGAACGGCGTCCGCCGCCTGACCGTCTACCACGACGCCGAACAGCCCGACGGCACGCTCGCCGAGTCCCATTTCCCCGGCGACGAAGGCGAGCTCTTCAAGACCAACAACGACAACGAGACCACCGACGCCGGGGCGCGGATCCAGCCGTTTGTGCGGAACCTCCTCGAGGTCTTCGAGGCCGATGGCGCCGTGCGCGAGGCACGCTACCGCTGGACCACCGGTGCCCGCGCCCGCGGCAGCCGCACCCGGCTCGATTCGACGAACATCATCGACCTCATGCAGCGGGCCGCCGACACCGGTCCCGACTACGAACGCCGCCTCCAGGAGGTGGTCGATAT
>CAZKYJ010000281.1:0-6608 GCA_964556355.1 uncultured Verrucomicrobiales bacterium
GACCGAGCCGGGTTCGATGACGCCGGGCCAGCGGATGACGCAAGGCACACGGTAACCGCCCTCCCAGTTCGAGTTCTTCTCGTTGCGGAAATGGGTGGTCCCACCGTCCGGCCAGGTGAAGCACTCTGCGCCGTTATCGCTGGAATACATCACGATCGTATTGTCGGCGATGCCAAGTTCGTCGAGCTTGTCGAGGATCTGACCGATATGGCCGTCGTGCTCGACCATGCCGTCCGGATAGACCCCGAGGCCGGTCACGCCCTCCGACTCCTCCTTGAGGTGGGTGAAAATGTGCATGCGGGTGGAGTTCCACCACAGGAAAAAGGGTTTCTCCGCCTCGTTGGCGCGCTCCATGAAATCGATGGCGCCGGTAGTGACCTCCTCGTCGATGGTTTCCATCCGCTTCTTGGTCAAGGGGCCGGTATCCTCGATCTTGCCGTCCGCACTCGATTTGATCACGCCGCGGGGGCCGAATTTCTTCTTGAACTCGGGATCCTTCGGGTAGTCGACGTTTTCTGGTTCCTCCTCGGCGTTGAGGTGGTAGAGATTGCCGAAGAATTCGTCAAACCCGTGGTTGGTCGGGAGCATCTCGTCGAGGTCGCCGAGGTGGTTCTTTCCATACTGGGCCGTCATGTAACCGTGGGTTTTCAGCAGGCCTGCGACGGTCGGATCCTTGATCGACATGCCTTCTTTGGCGCCAGGCAGACCGACTTTGAGAAGGCCGGTACGGAACGGGCTCTGGCCGGTGATGAAGGCGGCGCGACCCGCAGTGCAGGACTGCTGACCGTACCAATCGGTGAACATCGCACCCTCCGCCGCAAGGCGGTCGATGTTCGGCGTCTGGTAGCCCATCAATCCGTGGTTGTAACAACTGGCGTTGTTCCAGCCGATGTCGTCTCCCCAGATGACGAGGATGTTCGGCTTGTCTGCAGCGATCGCAGCGGTGGTGAACGCGAGAAGAAGCGTTCCTGTTTCGGCAATGCGTCGTAGTATTTTCATTGGACGTTTCGGTAATTGGCGTTCGTGATGCTTCCTGCAGTAGCGAATGACTTTAGTTCGGCTTCGGGAAAATTAGCCTCGGCACCATTGCGGCATACGCAATCGAAATATTTGTCACCTTAAGGTGCTGCGAGCCCGGCGCCACGGGGTGGCGTAGTGTGGATTTGCTCGCTCCTGCCGGGAGAGTCCCGGGCGAGCTGGATGACCGGTGGCTTTTATTCAGGCCGCCCTTTTCTCGCAGGGCTCTGGGTTGGTCGCGCCGGAAGACCGGACGTATTAAGCGGCTCGCCAGGCGAATCCTGCGGGGAGCGGTCGGCTCAGCCCCTCCACCGCTCGAGGACGCGCGGGCGAGACAGAGGCGGAGGGCAACCGGGCGGGCCTACCCGCCTTGGGTCAGCGAGAGATTGAAGTGCATCGTCGACGGCACCCTGGCGTCGCCGAAGTACGAGCCGGAGATCATGGCGATGTCGGCGGGGGTGAGGCCGACGGCGGTGGCGATGTAGTTGTGGCCGCCGAAGACGTTGTTGGTGGCGTCGAGGGGAAGCCAGCCGGCCCCGGGGAGAAAGACCTCGTTCCACGCGTGGAACGACCCCTGGGCGCGGCGCTCGCCGGGGGCGGTGTCGAACTCCACGAGGTAGCCGCTGACCAGGCGGTTGGCGAGCCCGGCGCGGCGGAGGGAGAGCTGGAAGAGCGGGGCGACATCGCGGCACGAGCCGCGGCGCAGATCGATGGTCTCCTTCGGCGTGCGGGCGTCTCCGTCGAGTCGTTCCTCGTAGGTGAGGTTCGCGTGGAAGCTCGCCAGGAGATCGGTCAGGATCTCGACGGTTTTGCCCTCGAACCGAGGGAGCGCCCAGGAGGGGAGTTCGAGGGCGGCATCGGACGGGTTCTGCCTGAGGTAGGGGCCGAGTATCTCCTGCTGCCGGGCGGTGTAGGTCAGCGGCAGATCGGTGGCGCTGGGATCGAGGAGGAAGTCGAAGGGGTTGGTCGGGCTGATCTCGAGCTCGACGCCGAGGAAGGCGCGAAGCTCGAGGTTGGCCGCGTCCCGGTAGAACACCTGGGCGATGAAATTGTCGAAAAGGTCGCGACGGTAGCGGATGGAGGCATTTTCGTTCGACGAGAACTCCCAGGAACGGACTTGGGTGTTCAACTCCGCGCGGGGGAAAATCCGCATGGTGTGCGGCGAGAAAGACACGGGGGCGACGTACTGGTAGATCGTCCGATAGTCGATGGAAAGGTGCATGGAGATGGGTGAGCTGTCCGCGCCTGCCTACTTCTTCGTGACCGGTGGGAGGTGGGTGAGTCGCTTGACCCTTACGTCCACCTTGAGGGTTTGGCCGCCGGTCCCTTTCAGGGTGCCGCGGAAGGGCGCCGCCTCGCGGGCATCGACCCCGTAGGAGCAGGTGATGTGCTGCTCGCCGCAGAGCTTGTTATTCGTGGGGTCGTAGGCGACCCAGAACATGCCCGGGACGAGCACCTCGACCCAGGCGTGAGTGGCGACGGCACCGACCAAAATCTCGCCCCTGTCGCCACGGGTGGGCGGGGCGGCCTCGATGTAGCCGCAGACGTAGCGGCAGGGCAGCCCCGCGGTGCGGAGGACCGCCAGCATGATGAGCGCGAAATCTTGGCACACACCCGTCATCGATTTCCACACGGCGCTCAGTGGCGTGGCGTTGTTGGTCGAGCCGGAACGGTAGGTGAACTGGGTGAAAATGGCGGTGTTCAGCGCGCCCAGCGCCTCGCCCAGCGGCCGGGTGTCCGAAAGGAACTTCCTCGCCCAGCGCTGGGCGTGGGAGCTCCCCGTGACCGTCTCGGTGAACTGGAGATAGTCGAAGATATCGACGATGGCGGACCGGAGGATCTGCCGGGCTTCGCCCACGGTGAGCTCGAGCGACGCCTCCGGCAGCCTCTGCGGCCGGGTCGTGACCGTCGCCTTGTTCGTGATGGTGAGCGTGTCGTGCCGGTAGGGAAGGCTGAAGAACTCGACGACGTTCCCACGGATGTCCGTGTAGGGGGAGAGTTTCGTCCTGGGGATGAGCACGAGCTGCCGCTTGGACACCGTCTGGTGCTCGGTGTCCGGTGGCGTGAGACGCGCCTCCCCATAAGCCTCGGCGGCCGGGTGGGTGTAGTCGTGGACGCTGGTGTGCGTGATCTCAAATTTCATGAGCCCGAAGCGGTCATGAGTTGGGTTTCGATCCGGGGCTCGTTGAAGTGCCCCTGGTGGGACAGGAACGAGTCACTGAGGACGCTGTGGAGGGACTGGGTCTCCGAGAGGAGTTCGTGAAGGCGCTTCTTACGCATCTTCGGCGGCTTGGCAAGGAGGGCGTCAAAGTCGGTTTGCGTGATGATATTGCGGACGGCGTTGAAGGTGTCGAGGGTGTTGTCGAGGCCGCGGGCTCCGGCGAACGACGGCGCCTGGAGGATGGCGGCGGCGGTGTCAAGCGAGTACATGACCGATTGCGGCGCCTCGTTGTTTTTCCAGAGGAGATCGAGCACGGTGTCCCGCTGCGCGCGCATCTGGTAGATCCGGCGGTAGGCATCCCGTGACCCTAACAGGCGCAAAAAAACCGACATCTGGATCTCGACGGCATTGGCGATGGGGGTCTCTTCCGCCGCCTGCTCGTCGAGGGCGTCGTTGATCGACACGAGGGCGTTGCCCGTGACCAGCGCGCGCTCGAGGTAGCGTCCGATCTTGCAGAACCGCCAGCCGTCGTCGGCGAGGAGGGTGTCCTCGGCGACCATGAAGAATTCGGGGATTCGGTGGAGGATCAGTTCGCGAAGCGTGCGCGAGCGTCGGGTGTAGGTGGCATCCTCGAGGTTGTCCCGGAAGGGGTGCTTGCGGAAGGCGGAGCGAATGTCTTCAAGGACTCCCCAGGCCTGGGAGCTGAGGGCGTCTTGGATGCGGCCGCCGTTGAAGAAGGCGCCGTTCATGGCGGTGAGCACCGAGTGGCGGTCGCCGGGGTCGAAGAGGAGGTCGTAGCGGTCTTTGCGCGTGCGGATGTTCCGGCGGCGGGAGATGACTTTGCCCCGCGCCCTGACCCTGCTCTCGAGGCGGGGAAGCAGCCGGGTCCAGATCGGCAAAAAGAGCCGGCGCTCCTCGACGTTGAGCTCCTCCGCCTCCAGGGCTTGGACGACGTCGAGCATGGAGACGACGCTGAGCCCGCGCTCGAGATAGCGCCCGAGCCAGTAGAACGAATCGGCGATGCGGGAGGTGATGCGGCGGACGGGGCGGATGGTGTCGTCGGCCGTGTGTTTGTCGACGCCGTCGACGGTCGCGCGGCGCGGACGGGGGTTTGGGTGGTAGGCGGGGTGCTGGTGGTGCCCCCCGGAACGTCGGCGAGACCGGCCGAGCCGCTCGGGCTCCAGGACCCAGGTGTCTTTGAACGACCCGCCATGCTCGTGGCCGATCAGCGGGCCGTGCTTCCCGGACGTGCGGGTCAGTGCACCGGGGAATACCTGCAGCTTTTCGTCGGCACCGCGCAGCGCGAAAAGCATGTGGTCTTGCGTGCGCTCGACCGGCTTGCCCCGGACGATGGACACCGTAGGCTCGCCCTCCTTGATCGGTTGGGCGACGTAGCCTGCCGGATTCGTGCGGAGGGCGCGACGGAGCTCGGCGTGTTCTTTTTTCGTGAGGCGGGTGCCGCGGTGGGGGCTGAGGACGCGCTCGCCGATGATCGAGCGGATCTTGAACCGCTCCGGGTGGTCGAGCACGAGTTCGAGGATATCTCGATCGCCGAGGTGCGAGGTGCCGAGGCTCGGGAGGAGAGGTGCCTCACTGAGGTAGAACCGGATAATATTGGTGGCGAAAGGCAGGAGCGAGCGGTCGTCGGCCAACTGGCTGCCGATGCCATTGATCAGCGCGACGTTGCCCTGGCGGATGCAGTGGACGAGGCCGGGGACCCCGCGGGAGTTGCCGCGCTTGAGCACGAGGGGATCGAGGAGCGCGTCCGGCATGCGGTTGTAGATGACGCCGACCCGCTCGAGGCCCCGGAGGGTCTTGAGGTAGATGTGGTCGTCCAAGGCCACGAGGTCATCGCCCTGGACGATGAGGATACCCATGCGCCGGGCGAGGAACGAATGTTCGGCGTAGACGGGGCTTTCCGGGCCGTCGGAGAGGAGGACGGGGGGCAGATCGCTCGGGTACTCGGCGGCGAGGCTGTTGAGCGCCTCGAGGATCTGGATCGGGGTCTCGGCGATCGATTCGATGTCGGCCTCCTCGAAGAACTCCGGGATGACCCGGGCGAGAATCCGCCGGTTCTGGATCATGAAGGCGGTGCCGCTGGCCTTGGAGAAGTGGTGGCTCTTCACCGCGAAGCTCCCCTGTGCGTCGCGGGTAACCCGGATGCCGGAGAGGTGGAAGTAGTGTCCCGACGGAGGTTCGAGGCCCGCGGTTTCCTTCAGCAGGGACGGGCTCCCCAAAACCGGTGAAACCGGGATGACGCCCTGGCGGAGGATCGCCTTCTCACCGTAGATATCGCGGACGAAATGCTCGAAGGCGCGGAGGCGCTGCTCGAAGCCCGCCGAGAGGAGCGCCCAGTCCTGCGGCGCAAAAACATGGGGGACGAGATCGCAGTGCCACGACTTCGATCGGGTGGTCGACGCGCCGCCCGAGAAGGTCGCGGTCATCTCCCGGAGGGTGGCGTCGAGGCGGTCGCTGACCTGGCGTAGCGCCCGCGGTTCGAGGGCGTTGATCCGCCGGTCGAGATCGCCTTGCGCCCGGATCGGCGCTGGAACGGATACGTGGCTCGTGTCCTTCTTCGGGGAGGGAGTGGGCGGACGCTTGGTGATGGACACGTGGTGGAAAACGGATGCCGAGTGAAGATCTAGGGTCAGATCCGGAGTGCCGAAAGGCGAAATCCGGGTGGGACTGTGCGCACTCGAAGCGCGATACTCAAATGCGCATTCGCCAATTTGACGCTGGAGAGCGCGGAATTGTCACCCGGCAGCGACCGCTTCCGCCGGGACGAGCGGCTTCGGTGTCGAATCGGCGTTGGCCGGGACTTCGGCGAGGAGTTCCCGCACGACGTCGGTGCTGGTGCGCCCGTCGATCCGGGCGGCATAGTCGAGCACGATCCGGTGGGTGATGACGGGCACCGCGACGGCACGGACGTCATCGAACGAGGCGTTGGGGCGCCCGGCCATGAGGGCGCGCGCCTTGGCCGCCGAGGCCAGGGAAAGGGCCGCCCGCGGGCTGGCACCAAACTTGATGCTGGCCGCCGCCTGCGACTGGCCGGGATGGGTGGCATCGACGAGCCGCGCGATAAAGTTGGCCACGACGTCGGGGAGGTAGACCCGACGGGCGAGTTCGAGGAGCGCGGCGAACTCCTCCGCGTCCATGACGGGCTCGAGCGTGGGTTCAACACCGAGCTCGCGCCCGCTGACGATGCGCTCGAGCGTTTCAGCGTTGTTGCGCAAAACCTCGAGCTTAAAAAGGAATCGGTCGAGCTGCGCCTCTGGGAGAGGGTAGGTGCCCTCGAGCTCGATGGGGTTCTGGGTGGCGAGGACGAAGAACGGGGCGGGGAGCGGGTGGGTCTCGCCGAGGACGGTGACGCGGCGCTCCTGCATGGCTTCTAGGAGGGCGGACTGGGTCTTGGGGGAGGCGCGGTTGATCT
>CAZKYJ010000282.1:0-6597 GCA_964556355.1 uncultured Verrucomicrobiales bacterium
GGGTTCTGCGGCTACTTCCTCATCGTCTGGGAGCTGGTCAACGCGGCGCGGGACATGGGCGTGCTGGTGCAGGGGCGCGGCAGCGCGGCCAACAGCGCGGTCTGCTACAGCCTCGGCATCACCGCCTGCGACCCGCTCGCCCACCAGCTCCTCTTCGAGCGCTTCCTCAGCGAGGACCGCAAGAGCTGGCCGGACATCGACCTCGACCTGCCCAGCGGCGACCGCCGCGAGTCGGTCATCCAGCACGTCTACGAGAAGTACGCCCCGCGCGGCGCGGCCATGACCGCCAACGTCATCACCTACCGCGGGCGCAGCGCCATGCGCGAGATGGGCAAAGTGTTAGGGATTCCCGAAGACGTGCTCGGGCGCTTCTCCGACCTCTACGCCAGCGGCGACTTCCCCCACACCCTCGAGCTACAAGAGCAGGTGACCAAGGCCGGGCTCCCCGCCGACCACCCGCGCCTGAAAACGCTCGTCCGCCTCTACCAGAGCGTCCACGGCCTCCCCCGCCACCTCGGCCAGCACAGCGGGGGCATGGTCATCTCCGATAGGCCGCTCGACCTGGTGGTGCCGCTGGAGAACGCCAGCATGCCCGGGCGCGTCGTCCTGCAGTGGGACAAGGACGACTGCGAGGACCTCGGCATCGTCAAAGTGGATCTGTTAGGGCTAGGGATGATGGCCGCCATCCAGGACACCATCGAGCTCTGCGCGCGGCGCCCCGGGCGGCAGTTCGACATCGCCAAGCTGCCCATGGATGACGAGAAGACTTTCGCCATGATGTGCGCCGCCGACACCGTGGGCGTGTTCCAGATCGAGAGCCGCGCCCAGATGGCCACGCTCCCGCGCATGAAACCGCGCTGTTTCTACGACGTGGTCGTCGAGGTGGCGCTCATCCGCCCGGGTCCCATCGTCGGGGACCTCGTCCACCCCTACCTCGACCGCCGCGACGGGAGGCAGGCCATCGACTACATCCACCCGATCTTCGAGCCGGTGCTCGACCGCACCCTGGGCGTGCCCTTGTTCCAGGAGCAGGTTCTGAAAATGGCCATGCTCATCGCCGACTTCAGCGGCACCGAGGCCGAGGAGCTCCGCCGTGCCATGAGCTTCCACCGCAGCGAGGAACGCATGCAGAAAGTCATGGGCAAGCTGCGCGCCGCCATGGCCGAGCGCGGCGTCGCGGAAGCCGTCCAGGCCAAAGTCGTCGACGCCATCTGCTCGTTCGCCCTCTACGGGTTCCCCGAGAGCCACGCCATCAGCTTCGGGCTCCTGGCCTACGCCAGCGTCTGGATGAAGGCGCACCGGGCCGTCGAGTTCTACGCCGCCCTCCTCAACAACCAGCCCATGGGATTCTACTCGCCCGCCACCCTGGTCAAAGACGCCAGGCGCCACGGCATCCGCGTGCGCCCGGTGTGTGTGTTAGAGTCACAGGCCGACTGCACGGTCGACGACGACACCACCCTGCGGCTCGGCCTCCGGCTGGTGCGCGGGCTCACCGGCGCCGCCGCGGGGCGCATCCTCGCCCTGCGCGCCGAGCGCCCGTTCGCGGGGCTGGAAGACTTTCTCCTGCGCACGGGGCTGAACAAGGCCGAGCGCCGCGTGCTGGCCAAGATCGGCGCGCTCAACAACCTCCCCGGCGTCCGCCACCGGCGCGATGCGCTCTGGGGCGTCGAGCAGGTCCTCGAGGAGGACCTGTTTGGATACCGGGGTGCGCAGATCGGAGATCGGGGCGGAGAGCCGGCGCTCCCCGCCATGCAGGCCGGGGAGCGGCTGCGGGCGGACTACGAAGGCCTCCACCTCACCACCGGCCCGCACCCCATGGCCTTCCTCCGGGAAAAGGTGCCCGACGCCTGGCGGGCGGGCGACCTCGCCAAAGCCAGGCACGACCAGCATGTGCAGATCGCCGGCATGGTCATCTGCCGCCAGCGCCCCGGCACCGCCAAGGGCCACGTCTTCGTCAGCCTGGAAGACGAGACCGGCATCGCCAACGCCTTCGTCCCCAGCAGCACCTTCGAGCGGACGAGACTGACCGTGACCCAAGAACCGTTCCTGAAAATATCCGGCCGCGTCCAGCACGTCGATAACGTCATCTCGATCTATGCCCTCAAGATCGAAGCGCTGGCGTCGCCCAAAGCCGTGGCGGCTAGGTCGCACGACTTCCACTGACCGCGGATGACGGCTTTCGCGACCGCATCTTTTCCCCGGGTCGAGCTGGCCGCGGAAGCCGTTGTCGTTCATGAAGATAACGAGGGTATCGTCCGAGATACGGTCTGCGGTGTCGCCGCCCCCGTCGGGGGCCTCCAGTTTGGCCATCAGGTCTCCGGTCTCCCGGTCCATGGTTACCATCATCGAAGCGACCTGCCGCCGGTTGTTCGGCGTCAGTGGGGCAATTCGCGGATCATCGTAATCCGGGGAATCGGTCGGACTCTTGGGCCTGGGCGGCCTCGCGGTGGCCGGCCTGGCCCGGAGACGCCGCCGGCGCGTATGACCCGATGGCCATCCCCCGCTACTGGCGGGTCGGAACGATCTGGTTGACGGCGCCGTCGGGCATCCAGCCATGGGTGCCGTCCGGGAGATGCACGAGGGCGAAGCCCTGGTGGTGGCGCTCGATCACCACGGGGTCACCGGGGGTCAGGGTGGTGGTGGGCTCGGCACCTTCGAACGGGGAGACGAGCAGCGGCGACGGCGCGACGACGATGGCGCCCCCGAAGCGCTTGGCGTTGATCACGGTTCCGGCCACGCCGGCGACCACGGCTAGCAGCGCGAAGGCGATCACCGCACGGAACGGGCGGCGAGAGATCCCCGTTCGCGAGAGCCCCCGCCAGAAAACGGCACCCGCCAACGCGACGATGCCCACGGCCTCCACGAGGACCCACCGCTCGCCAGCCAAGGCGGACGCGCTCTGCTCCGCCCAGGCCGCGCTCCCCTCATCGCCAGCGGCACGGTAGGCGGCCGCCAGGTTCCCCATGAGTGACGGGCTCACCTGACCGGTGGCCTCGATGGCGGAGTAGGTGTCGATCGCCGCCTGGTAATCACCGCTGATGTAGGCCTCGTTGCCATGGGCGAAGAGGGCTTTCACATCGACGGAGTCGGTGGGCCCGGCGAGCGAGATCCCGACCCAGCCAAGGATGATAAAGACGATTCTAGAGGTCATTCTGCTGTTGTGTTAGATCGTGGACTCGATTTTGGATCGCCACTGCCGGAGTTCGTCACCGGACATGACCACACCGGAATAGCGGACGGAATCGGCGGTTTCGAAGATCTCGCGGAGATCGGGATCGCCCACGTCACTGCCCGTGATCGACTCTGGGGCGATGCCGGTTTCCGCGGCGAGGTCGAGCTGGAGGTAGTGGCGTGCCGCCCCGAAAAACGCCTCCGTATCCCCGGCTGCGACGGCACGCTCCATGGCCTCCCGTTCGCCCTGCATGGCACGCGCACGCCCGGCCTGGCGGATGCGTTCGGGATCCTCCCTACGTCCTCGCCGGACCGACAGGACCGCACCGGCAGCGAGAGCGAAGAGGCTCATGCCATTGGCGGCGAGAAACCACGTCGAGGTATAGAGCGGGCGGAGCGGGCGAACGATGCCGAGGCTGTCCGTGATCGTGCCGACATCCGTTTCCGGCGGGGAGGGCTCGTCGGGACCGGATTCGACGGCCTCCGAGGCCACGGGTGGCGGAAGCGATCCGGTGACCACGAGAGGCAGTGGTTCGGTGCGCACGGTTTGGTAGTCTTCGATCTCGGGATCGAAGTAGGTAAACTCGAAGGCCGGGATGGCATCGATGTCGGGATCCTGGGGAGCGATGACTTGCTCGAACATCTTGACGCCGGTCTTGCCGATCGAATCGGCGGGGACGAAGCGCTCGGTGGACGGGTAGGCCTTCCAACCGTCGGGCTCGGCGAGCTTCGGGCTGCCCACCCGGTCGAAGTTCCCCTCGCCCTGCACCTGGAGGTCGATGGTGACAGGCTCCCCGACCGCCGTCTCTTCGGAAGATGTCCCGCCGGTGATCGTGAACTGCCCCACGGCCCCCGAGAAGTCGGCCGGCTTGTTGGCGTCGGGGAGAGCCCTGATCTTCAGGGGGATCGGATCCGCCTTGAGCGGAAGGTCCGTCGGGACCGGACGGGGGCCGAAAAAGTTGCCGAACATCCGGTCGATCATACTCCCGCTCTGGTTCTGCGGCGTGCTCGCCTTCTGCGGGATCATGGCGACCACCTCGAGGCCGATCTCCAGCGGAAACGATCCCGGCTTGGTCGCGGCAAGCGCGGAGTAGTAGCTGATCTCCGTGTAGGAGATCCCGCCGATCGAGACCCGGCGCTGCGGAGGTTTGCCATCCTGGGCCTTCAGGGTGAACGAACCTCCTTCGACGGCTAGCCCGGACTTGAGCTCCATCCGGATATCGTTGCGGAAGTAGGCTTTGACCTCCAAGGGAACGAGCTCGCCCACGTAGGCCTCGGTCTTCGCCGGCGTGACTTCGAGGAAAGCCAGCTCCCCCGCCTCGGCGCTCACCGAGGTGGGTTCGTCGAACCCGGACGGGGGGGCGAGCGGCGGCGCGTTGGGGTGGGGGCGTCCGCTCCCCTGCGTGACGGTGAGGCTGAAGCGATCCGTCGCGGCCTCCTCCGCCCCGGAGCGGACGATCACGGGAGGTATCTCGTACTCGCCGGGCTGCGTGGCGATGATCTGGTAGGTCAGGACGATGGACGCGCTCCGGCGCCCGTTGATGATATTGATGGATTGCTGCTGCCCGACCTTCCGGAACGAGAGCGCATCGACCTCTGGCATCTCGAGACTGATCTGGCCATCGCCCGATATCTTCAGGGTCAGCGTGGCCGCCTCGTCGGTGGTGATCCGCGGGTCTTGCAGCGAGCCCTCGATATCCAGGGCGGCGGTGGCGTGCGTCGCGGCGATGGCCAGGAAAAACAAAGCCATGAAGACGGTCCAGAACGGGCGTGTGGTCGTGGTGGTCATGGTTCTCGATTCTTCGTAGGGTTCCTGGGGCAGCGATCCGAAGCGGCGCGGGTCGCACGCACTCCCAATTCTACCAGTCTCTCTTGGGAGCACCGGGGCGACCTTCCTGTTGCTTGGGGATGATAAACGGGATGGCGTTGAGGTTGCCGTCCTCGCTCATGAGTGATTCGAGGAGCTGGCGTGCTTCTTCCTGGGTCATCTGGCCGGGCACTCTCTGCTCTTGGCTTGGCTGGAGAACCTGGTCCGGCGGTGCTTCGGATGGATCGCGGGACGGCTGGGGCTGCTGCTGCTCCTCCCCGTCCTCTTCGCTTTCCTCGCCGGGTCGGGGTGCCGCCTCCGGGTCTGCTTCGCCCTGCTCCTCGCTCTCCGACGATGCCGAATCCGCCTCCTCGGACTGCTCGCCGCCCTGCTCTTGCTCCTGCTCCGGCTCTTGCTGTCCCTGCTCCTGCTCTTGGCCATCGTCGCCTTGCTCGGCGTCCTGTTCCTTTGGCTGCTCGTCACCCTGCTGCCCCTCGGGTTCCTGCTGCTGGTCGTTGCCCTGCTCATCGCCCTCCTGCTTTTGTTCATCCTCACCGCCTTCCTCCCCTTCTTCACCGTCTTGCTCCTGCTCGTCCTGCTCGTCCTGCTCGTCCTGCTCGTCCTGCTGCTCCTGCTCCTCCATCTCCTGCAGCTTCCTTTCCACCAGTGCTTTGTTATAGGCCGCGTCTTCGTCTTCGGGGTCCAGCTTGAGGGCCCCGTCGAAAGCGTCACGCGCCGCCTCCAACTTCTCTTTCGCGGTGGCCGGATCGGCGGCGGATTGGCGGTAGAGCGTGCTCCCGAGGTTGTAGTAGGCTTTGTTCTGCAGTCCCAAGTCGGTGGTTTCCAAGGTCTGACGGAATGCGGACTCCGCGGCCGCGAGATCGCCAGAGTGGTAGGCGTCGACTCCGGAATTGTAAATCATTCGCGGGTCGCCCTCCGCGCGGGCGGTGAGGGGCATGGCCGCCAGGAGAGCGGTCGCGGCGACGAGGCGGCGCCGGGCTTTGCGGTTGCCGAGGAGAAATTCGGCGGCCAGGAGAACGATGGCCGCGGCCAGGGGCCACTCGAAGCGTTCGGTCGCGGTTTCTTTCATCCGTTGGGCGAGTTCCTCTTTCGGGACGAGGGCGAGCTTTCGCTGGTAGATGGCGTCGAGCCCGCCGGCGGCACCGGAGGCGAGCGGCTCGTAGATCCCGCCCGTGACGGCGGCGATCTCCCGGAGCGTCTCCTCATCGAGGGCGGAGGTCACCGTGTTCCCGGAGCTATCTTTGACCACCCCGCCTCCGGCGAGCGGGATATTCTCTCCCTTCGGTGTTCCCACACCGACGGTGTAGATGGTCACCCCATCCTCGCCCGCACTCTGCGCCGCGTCCTTAGCAGCCCCTTCGAGATCCTCCCCATCGGTGATGAGGACGAGGATCTTGTGGTTGGCGTCCTTATTGAAGGCCGCGCTTGCCGCCTTGATCGCAGCGGCGATGTCGGTGCCGCCCTCCGGGATGATCCCGGTATCGACGGCCTCGAGGGACTCGAGGAAGGCGCCGTAGTCGAGGGTTAGGGGACAGAGGACGAACGCCTGCCCCGCGAAAGGCAGCAGCCCGACCCGGTCGCCGTCGAGCTTGTTGACG
>CAZKYJ010000283.1:0-6573 GCA_964556355.1 uncultured Verrucomicrobiales bacterium
CCAGCTCGGTCGTCCGGTAGAGGCCCGCGTGGTTGTACATTTCGAAGGGCAGCCCCAGCGGATCCATCTTCTCGTGGCAGGTCCAACAATACCGCTCCCGCGTGACGCGCATGCGTTCCCGCAGGGTGTTTTCCGGCTCGTCGGGGAGCTGGGCATCGACGGTGATCGGCACGTCGGGAAGACCGCCGCCGAGCAGGCGCTGGCGGATCCAGATGCCGCGGTGGATGGCGTGGTTGTCCATGGCATCGGAGTGCGAGACCAGCCAGGAAGGGTGCGTCAGAATCCCCAGGCGCTGCCCCTCGGGAGCCGTGGCCAGAATGCGTTCGGGCTTCATGGAGCCGTTGCCGAAGGAGCGCCGGCTGACGCGGGCGTAGATTTCCGGACCCGTCAGATCGGCCTCGGCAACGGCGCTATTTCCGCCGCCCCGCCTCCCCTTCCCGTCTTTCTTGATCTGTTGCTTGGCCGCCTCCAAGCCTTTTCTTTGTCGCTCCAGGTCTTCCCGGGTCTCCCCGTCCAAAAGGTCGTCCTTTAGCCGGGCATCAAGCTCGCCCATCTCCGCCTCCAAGGCCTCCAGTTCGGCCTCCATCTTTCGGGCGGCCGCCTCCTCCGCCTGCTTCATCATGGCGCGGGCCGCCTCGGCCTCCTCTTTCGTGTGTCTCCTGCCGAAATAGGTATTGTCCGTCTTGGTGGCCACCACCTGCTGCGTGGTGAGCAATTGTTTGAGGACGTCCTTGTCATCCGCGAGAATCCGCTCGATCAGGCGGTCGGTGCTGGCCTCAGCGTCATACATGGCGCGGTAGTGCCCATTCCCGGTATTGGCACCGGTGGCGGCCAGCGCCCTGCTGTCCTTGCAGATGGCACCGGCAAGGTCGTGATCGAAATAGTCGCGGAAGAATTGGAGAACTCGCGGCTTGCGGATGCGATCGTCGGCGAGCATGCGGGTGACCTCGCGCCCCACGTCCTCCCGCGTCCGCATCCGGCCTTCGACGATCGCGCCGCGGAGCGCCTCGTCGGGCCGGAGGTAACTGAGCGCATGGTTGACCGCCAGCCCCAACTCCCAATCCTGCAGCATGACGCGCCCGTGATCGTCGGGCTCGCCGGCCCCGGCCAGCTCGGGCCGGAACAGGGCATCCCGGTCCACGAAGATGGCCGACAGCCCCATGAAAGCGCCGTCCTCCTTGCCGACCTCCGCGATGGAATCCTTGACGATTTGCCGGTAGTCGTCGGATTCCTCCCGGGTGGGTGGGCGGAAGGTCAGGGCCTCGAAGAGGAAGTCCACCGCAGCGCGCAGCCCCCCTTCCGTCACCCCCGGATCCTTCATCAGGTCATAGACCGGGGTGAGCGGCCGGACGACCTTCGTGCTGTAGACGAGGGCGGTGGGGAGGCCGCGGATGTCGCCCTCCATCCGGTAGGTTTTCGGATCGTCGGTGATCTGCTCAGGATTGGCGATGCTGAGCGGGCCGTAGGCCATGTAGCGGAGGATGTCCTCCGCCATACCGAGGATCTGGGTCGCTTCGGCGCTGTTGACGGTGCCGAATTCGGGGTAGTTCTTCAGGCCGTGGGCGCGTGACGATGAGAGGACGGCAGGCACGCTCTTGACCGAGGTGGCATAGGCCACGGTGCCTCCCTGCCACGAGATGATCCGATCCGTGCCGAAGTAGAGCTTGAGCTCGCCGCCGTGGTTGGTGGGAACGGCATCGCCGTGGGTGCGGAGGCCGGGCTTCTCCGGGTCGAACGGCGGCTCGGTGTTGATCAGCTCGTTCAGGCGCGTGAGGTGCTCCTCGGGCGTCACCCGCCAGATGCGGGCCGGGGAAGACGTCGGCACGAGCCGGATGCCATCGGGCATGTTCCCGAAGAGCAGATCATGGTCGACGAAGTTGGCCTTCTGGGGGTCGCGATGGGCGGAGAAGCCACCCTTGTCCTCCATGGCACGCTCGAGTTCGCCCACGATCCAATCGGAGAAGCGAAGGCGCTCGACGACCTCCGGCCGGGTCTTCTTCTCGGGGGGCATCTCCCCGAGCGCGACCTGCGCCCAGACCGCCCGCCAGACCGCGGCGTTGGTCTCGTCCACTGGCCCGAGACCGTCGAGCGAGAGGTCGCCCTTGGCCGTGAGGTCGTCGTGGCACTCGAGGCAATGCTTGTCCAAGAAATCCAGCGCGAGGGAATCGAAGGTTCCGGAGACCGGCTCGCCGGGCGTGTAGGTATCCTCCGCGGCGCGGGCGCTCCCGGGCGCCCCACAGGCCACCAGCGCGAAAGCGATCAACAATCTGCTCACACCAGGAGCTCCTTGAGGGGACCGCTCCCGCTGTCGAACTTGGCGGCCATCTTCTCGCTCATGTTGAAGCGGTCGCACGGCACGCCGGAAGCGTGGAGGAGGGTCGAGTAGAGGGCGTTGATCGGGCGCTTGCCGTCCAGCTGTGTGAACTGGCCGGCCTTGAAGGCACCATCGTAGGTGCCCAGGAGCATGACCGGCCAGTTGGCGCCAGCGGTGTGCTGTTTGTCGGCATTGTTGCTGGTGTAGACGATCAGGGTATTGTCCATCATGGTGCCACTGCCCTCGGGCACGCTCTCCAATGCCTCCATGAGTTTCACGAGCATCCGGCTGTTGTACTGCCGGATCTTGATCCAGATCGGATTGTCCGGCTGCGGCATGTGCCCCAAGTTGTGACCCTGCTCCTCGATGCCCAGCCCTTTCCAGGCTCCGAAGATCTCGCCGCGGCCCGACCCAATGGTCAGCACGCTGGTGATCCCCGACTTGAGCGCCGAGATCCCCAGGTCCAGGAGGACGTCGTGCCAGTCGGTCTCGAACTCGGGCGTGGTGTAGCGGCCGTCCACCTCCGGGGCGAATTTCTTCAGGTGGTCAGAGACGTTTCCGAGGCGTTCCCGCAGCCCGTTGATATCGCTCAATCCCTCGACAAACTGCCCGTAGCGCGACTTGTCGGGCGGCGGGAGCGCCCCGACCTTGGCGGCCGCCAGTCGCTCGATACGGTCGAACATGCCAGACCGTGCCTCGTGCTGCTGGCGGATGTCACCCTGGGAGATGCCGCCATAAAGCATCTCGTAGAGGTGGTTCGGGTTGGAGTGCATGAAGATGGGCTGGCCCGCTCCGCTGGCCGACAGGTTGGCGACCGTGGGCTTGGTTTTCATGTTCTCCATCGAGTCCATGCCGATACACAGGTGGGGTAGCAGTGTCTCGGGCAGCACCTTGCTCAGCTCGTAGTCGATGGTGGGACCGCTGGGCGGGACGCCGTCGCTGCCCCGGTAGCCGCCGAGCGCACCGAAGAAGGCGCTGTGCGAAGGGCTGGTGTGGAGGCCGTGGAGCCCGTTGACGATGTGGAGGCGCTCCTTGTAGGGCTCCAGCGCTTCGATCGGCTCGGGCAGCTTGACGCCGGCCAGCGAGCCGCTGTTCTTCATTCCGGCCGGGATGCAGGTCGCGGGATCGAAGCCCTGGTTCTGCAAGAAAAAGATGACCCGCCGGGGAGATTTGCCCCCGGCCGAAACCCACGGCACGGCCTCCGCCGCCCGGACAAGATCCGGAAACAATCCCGAGCCCACCGCGGCTCCGATACCGGCGGCGGTCATTCTTTGAAGCAAGGCTCTTCGGTTCATCATGGCTTCACGAAAACCCCCATTATACCGCCCCTCGCCCGCCGATCTCACGGCTTTGTTGCAAAATCTCGACCCGGCCTTCCGCGGCGGCGCCCGCCGTCCCCAACGGCGAGAGCGGGCCGGGACCCGGCGGATCTTCGGCGGAAGCGCTCTGGCCACCTACCAGTAGCCCCTGTCGTGGTAGGCGACCCCGGCCTCCCGATCGAAATAGTAGGTCGTCATGGCGCCGCTGGCCTTGGACGGGCTGTAGTAGCGGACGGCATTCCCGAGAGGCTTCCACCCGAGCGGCCCGAACCGTTGCGCCATCCCCTCCTGTTTGGCCGGCTCGCCCTCGCCGTGCATCTCTTCGCGGCGGTGGGCGGAACTGTCTTTGTTGGCCTCCCAGAGCCCGTCCAAGAACTGGTGGAAATCCTCTGCGTCCACCGTGTAGCGCGCGAAGTGCCCCCCCCGTTCCGAACGCAGCTCGATGTCGGTGGCACCCGGCGGCAAGCACGGCCTAACGCGGGGATCGGTGACGTCGGCATACCCGGCGTAGGTGGAATCCTTGGGCGCCAGTTTTTCTTCGACGTAGGGCTGCCCCACGCGGGCCACGGTCTTCCCGGAAACCCGCGGCCGGTCGGCGGCACGCTCCGGGGTTCCGATGGTGATCGCCCCGTCGGCGGCGACCCCCATGGCGAACGATTCCGTCGATCCCGGCTTCTCGGCGGTCTCGCCCCCCGGTCGGGAGGGCAGTGACCTCCTGGCCGCTTCGGTCCACGTGATCGTCCGGCTACCCAGATCCCACGTTCCATGGAAGATCACTTTTTCCGCTTCGGCTTCGCCCCCGAGCTCCATTGGTCCGAGCCGGACGAGCATGAGCTTGAGGCCGTCGGCTTCCGGCCCGGTCAGCAGGTTGTAGACGACGGTGTGCTCGGGCTCTTCGACCGGCCATTCCAGGGACAGATTCCACATCGGAACCATCCCGGATTGGGGCTCCCCGGCGATTCTCAGCGTTCCCCCGATTGGGGTCGCGGCGTCCGCGGTGGCCGCAGACCCTTCGAAGCTCCAGCTGCCACGGCTCTTGTTGAGCCCGGCGATGAGCGCGATCCCGTCGGTCGGAAAACCCTCCGGTAGCCCTTCGAACCCCAGGTCTTCCCAGCTGGGGACGGTTTCCCCTGCCCCTTCGGTGGAGGGCGACTGGGCGGAGACGGCCGACGGCACCAGCAGGGCGACGGCGGACGCCAGCAAGGCGATGGCGTGGGATGGAACAGGTGATTTCATGATCGGTCTTCTCTTGTTACAGTGCCGCCGGTCGTCGGCGGTTGGGGATATGCATAGGTGGTGGCGGTGAAACGCCAGTGCAAGGCACGTGAATCTTCCGTGAAATCGGGTCCCGGAAGATCCCGCGTCAACCGGCTCATTCATTCAAGGATCCCGGCGGCCGAGGCACACCGTTTTCCTACGATGATTCTCGACGTCGCTGCTGAAGGGCACTGGGGACAAATGGGAACCAAACCCAATCGTCTAACTCTGCGAAAACTATGAAGGAGGAGAAGGTGGCGGCGAGGCGGTCTTAGCGTGTTGCTACCCCGCGGCTTCTCTTGAGCCTGCAGAAAAAGCCCTCGACGATCCGCCGCCATTTTCCGAGCGCTTTGTGGTAGGGGAGCGGGTTCAGCGTCCCCTCCCTCGAGGGGATATTTGGGAACCCGCCGTTATCCAATGTGGGGATGGCGGGCGGCGTGCTCAGGTAACCCTTGTCGGCGAGGATGACCGCACCTGGCAAGCCCGGGCAACGGCTTCGCGGAGCGATGACAACCTTCCCTCGTGGCTCCAGCGGCGGTGCTGGCGCTAGACGGAGTTCCGCCTGCCGAACCGCTCCGGGAGCTAGTTCCACGGGCTGCCCGTGCGCAGGATCCACCAGATCCCATCGAGGGTCGCCCTGAGGTCGCGGTGGCACCTGCCTCCTGTGGTTGTGTTAGAACGCCTCCGGGCATCCGATCAATTTTTTTAGCCGCTCGAAGAGCGACTCCGGCAACTGATCGGCAAAGTATCGCTTTATAGTAATATTGATTACTCCGGTAAAAGACTAATACGCAAGTGGTTATTACTGTCTACACTGCCTAGTTCTACTGCGTTAGATTACTTTTGACGCTTCCGGCCCGCTTCCGAAGTGTTCTCTACCCTGGCCCTTCCCCATGCAGCCCGGGGTCGCGCGCCGGCCCTCCAAAAATAATCATCACCATGACGCCGACACCGCCGATGTCCGCCGTCCGCACCCCGCCCGCCTCGAACCAGGGCGCCGCCGCCACAGCAGACACGCCAGCGCTCCGCCGACGCAGAATAGGAAGGCGGAGGACTCGGGCACTACCGAGCCGTTAACAACCAGCCCCCCTGAGGTGCCATTAACGAGCGCCCACTGCCCGTTTTGGTTCGTCCCACTGTTGCTTGCGAAGAACTCAACCCGGACGAAGTCCAAATTCTGAAATTCGGATCCGCTCAGGTCGATCATCGTTGTTTCGGGACCGGCCGTCGAAGTCACCCCGAAGAAGTCTACCGGACCTGGGTCGACGTTGACTCTCACCCTATACCCTGAGGGCGCCTGATTCTCGAAACCCGCCCCGCCATCTGTGGCCAAGTGGGAGAAGTTAATGCTTGTCAAGTTCAACTTGTATCCAGCGTCAGCAAACAGTTCGATCGAATAAAAGGCTGTGGTCGAACCGCTGGTTGTCGGCCAATTGCTTGAATTGATCGAATCCGCAAGTGGCACCGGAGTCAGGTCGAACGAGCGGCTCAAATTGCTCGCAGAGGCATTGGCGATCGTTATATCTGGAGCTTCAACTACTTGATCGCCCGGCGATCCAGAGAAGTCGTATTGAGCGATGACGGCAGCACCGGCGGGCAAAATCAAGCTCGCTGCGAATACTACGGAGAACAAGAGGCGGGTGGTGGTATCCATGTTTTGTTGACGCTTGTGTTTAACTTTCT
>CAZKYJ010000284.1:0-6555 GCA_964556355.1 uncultured Verrucomicrobiales bacterium
GCTGCCGAAGCCGAGGCGCTCGTTGGCCTCCACGGTGTCGAGCCCCTCCTCCTGGAGCTTGTAGGCGTGGATTTTGGCAGGGAGCCCGATCCCGCGCCCCTCCTGGCGCATGTAGAGGAGGACGCCAGAGCCCTCCGCCTCGATGCGCGCGAGGGCGGCGTGTAGCTGGCCGCCACAGTCGCAACGACGGGAGCCGAAGACGTCGCCGGTCAGGCATTCACTGTGCACACGCACCAGGACTGGCCGGTCGGGATCGATGGCACCCTTGACCAGCGCGAGATGGTGTTCGTCGCCGATGGCGGTGGCGTAGAGGTAGAGGTCGAACTCGCCGAAATCGGTGGGCAATTTGATCTGTTCCTCGCGTTTCACCAGTTTCTCTCGCCGGCGGCGGTAGTTGATGAGTTGCTCGATGCTGCACATCTTGAGACCGTGTTCCTTGGCGAAAGCGTGGAGCTGTGGCAGCCGCGCCATGGTGCCGTCATCGTTGAGGATTTCGCAGATGACCCCGCACGGGCGACGTCCCGCGAGCCGCGCCAGATCGACGGCCGCCTCGGTGTGTCCGGCCCGGCGCAGGACGCCCCCGGCCCTCGCTTGGAGCGGGAAGACGTGACCCGGCTGCACGAGGACTTTGCGATCGGTGTCGGGGTCGGCGAGAAGCTTGATGGTGCGCGCACGGTCGTGCGTACTGATACCGGTGGTGATCCCGACGGCCGCATCGACGGACACGGTGAAACTCGTGTGCATGCTCTCGCGGTTGTGCGTCACCATCATTTCGAGCCCGAGCCGCGTGGCGTCCTCTTCGGCCATCGGCACGCAGACGAGCCCACGCCCGAACTTGGCCATGAAATTGACCATGGCCGGGGTGATGGCGTCCGCCGCACAGATGAGGTCGCCCTCGTTTTCGCGGTCGGCATCGTCGGTCACGATGACCATGCGTCCGGCCTTGATTTCATCAAGGATCTCCGGGATCGGGTCGAAGGGGGATGGGGCGGTGTCGGGCATGGTAGGGGAAGTCTAAACGGGATTCGGTGGCTTGGCCAAGTTCCGATTCGACATTCCTCCCGCCAGAAGGAGCCGAGAAAACGACGGGGCGGGTTCCAGCCGTGGCTCGGAGGCCGGCCATAGGTCACCATCGATCGATGACCCTCGGGCAGCGCTCCTGCGCCAGCGAAGGAACCCTGGTTTTCCGCGAACAGGAGTCCCGGTAGCGAGAACATCGCGCGTGGCTGCGGCGCGCGCCGACCCGATTCACAGCCAGTTCCCGATAATCAGAAACGGACCCCACACCCGCGGGTGGGCGTAGCGGATGTCTTGGAGGATGGCGACCTGGGCCTGCCGTAGCGCCTCGGCTTTGGTGATCTCGGGATCGTCGAGAATCGCCTTGTAGAAGTCGCTGACGATCGAGCCGGCGGCGATGTCATCGACCGACCAGAGGGTGGCGAAAGCGCTGCGGGCGCCGGCTTTGACCGCGACGCCGGCGAGCCCGAGGGCCGCGCGGTCGTTGCCGCTGGCCGTTTTACAGGCGCTGAGGCCGAGGAGTTCCACCGGGGTGCCGACAAATTTCTTCGGCCGGATGGCGCGCTCGAGATCGTCCAGGTGCAGCTTGCCGTCGAAGGTGAGGACGAAGGAGTCGGCGGCGTTGTCGAGGAATTCGCCGTGGGTGGCCATGTGGACGATCTGATAGGGCTGGCCGGCGATCTGGGACTCGAAGGGACCTTCGAGGAACTCCTGGTCTTTGTAGATCTCGGGCGCTGGGGTGACGGTGGTGGCGAGGGCCTCGGCCTCCGCCTCGACGGCCGGGAGGGGCGCGAAGCCCTGAACGGCCTCGGTGAGGGCGCCGACTAACATCCGCACGTTCTTCCGCGGGGTTCTCTGGGGGTCGACCAGCTCGAGTCCCGGGCTTACCGCGCTGGCCCACTTCTCGACGAGGAACTTCTCTCCGTCGTGGAGTGCCGCCATGGGGATGTTGCGGAGCGCGCCATCGGGGATGAAGACGAGGGTGTCGATATTCTTCTCGGCGAGGAGCGCCTCGGCCGGGCGGATGAGCTGGTCGTAGAGCTCCTGGGCGTAGAAGAAGAAGGTGGGGTCGCCGCTGGCCTCGAGATAGGTACGGAACTCGCGGGCGGTGGTGTCGAGGTCGGCGGCCGGCGTCTCGCTGGTGAAGCGGTGGACGGTGGGACCGATGTTGACGAGGATCTCGGTACGGTCGGCCAGCGGGATGAAGTAGAAGGCGGCCACGCCGGACTCGACCTCGCCGACCTCGGTGAGCGACTCGCGGGCGAGGTTGACGCAATCGTCTTGGAAGTAGTCTTCCAGCTCGGCAGATTTGAACGATTCGACGATCCCGCGCGCGCGCTTGAGCAGCGCTTGGGAGGCGGCGGAGTCGGACTCGGCGCGCGCCTGGTCGAGGGTGAGATCAGCGAGTTCGAAGTAGAGCCCCCCGACGGCTTCGCGGAACGATTTTCCGAGCGAGCGGTTGCCGTAGCCGATGGCGACATCATGGCGGATCGTCGCGAGGACGGTCTCGGCGCGGACGTAGGCGGCGATGGCCTCGTCGCGCCGCCCGAGGGCGAGGAGGTTGCGCCCGATCTGCCAGTCCCATTGGTAAAGTGCCTCCGGCAGGCCCTGTTGCTGGGCGAGGTCGCGGGCGCGCTGCGTGAGGCCAAGCGCCTCCTCGTTGCGGCCGTCGGCCTCGTAGCGGCGGGCGAGGCGCCCGAGGGCGTAGGTGGTAGCCGGGCTCTCTGGCGCTTGCCCCCCGGCTTTCAACGCGGCGGAGTAGGCGGTGAACGAGCGCTGGTTCAGGGCGGCGGCGAACGGGGGAGCGATCTCGCCGAGCCGCGCGTAAGCGTCGCCAACGGTGGTGAGCGCCATGGCCTTTTCGTGGGGAGAGCCGAGGCGGGACGCACCGGTGGTGGCGGAGTCGAGAGACGCGATGGCAGACTGGATGTGGGCGCTGACTTTGGCGGCCCGCTCCGCCGGCGGGGTGGGCGGCGGCCCCCAAAACGTCTCGGGCTCCGGCTCGCTGGCCTGCGCGGCAGCATTGATCTGGGCGAGCGCGCTGTTGACGGCGACCTTGGTGGCGAGCCCGGCGAGCCCCAGCGAGCGGGCGAGGTCGAGGCTGTTGGCAAAGGCCGTGGATGCCCCCTCGAGGTCGCCCTCGCTGGCGAGCAGGATACCGTGGTCGTTGGTAAGCCACGCGAGCGATTCTTCGTCGCCACGGGACTCCGCGCTAGCCAGCGCCTCGGCGAGGAACTCACCGGAAGTGTCGGCTTTGCGGCTGAACGTTCCGATGCTACCGAGGAGCCCGGCGATTTTTGATTGCAGCGGCGCCGCGTCAGGCAAGGCCGCGGCGATGGCCGATGCCTCGTCGAGCGATTGGAACGCGAGCTTGAAGTTCCCGATCGCGTGGAAGGCGATGGCCAAATTGTAGAGCGTGGTGGCGTGCGCGGCCGGACGCTCCTCCGAATCGAAGCCGGCAGCCGCCGAACGGAAGTCGGCGATCGCGTCGAGGAAGGCGCCACGGGAGACCGCGGCGCTGGCGGATTGGAACATTTCTTCCGGGGACGCGGCGCGGCTGGCGGGACAATGGGCGAACCACGAAACCAGGGTGGCGATGGCGGCGAATCGGCGCATGCGGAGAGAGTGAACCATGAAAGCGGGGAAATACACGAAAAAGAGGGGCGGGAGTTCTGCCCACGATGGCCCCCTCGAATCGAGGTTCAACGGGTTAGCACAAGATCGACGACGACGAAACGGTGATCGGAGGAAACGCTGCGGTAAGTGCCGTGCCCCACGGCTTCGAACTCGGGCGTCGTCCAGACCTGGTCGATGCGCAGGACGGGCAGGCTGTTAGAGAAGGTATTGCTCCAACCGGTGCCCGCCCGGTGGTAGCTGTCCTGGAAATGGATGGCCATCTCGCGGAATATGGCGTCGGGCGGGGGCGCATTGAAATCGCCGGCGATGATCGCGGGCCGCGGACCGGCCCCGCGCACCACGTCGGCGAGCAGGGAGGCGACTTCGCTCCGCCGGGCGAGCCGGTTGTGGTAGTAGCGCTTCCAGCTCGCCTTGCGCCATAGGGAAAGGTCCGTCACGGCACCGGTGAGGTGGACGCCGGCGATCTCCACCTCCTGCCCATCTGGCAATGTTAGGGTCGCTTGGAGGTAGCGCGAGCTGTTGCCCGCAGGCTGGGCGCGAAGGCGCCCGCGGGCGAGGATCGAAACGTCGTAGGTCTTGATGAACGAGCCGTCGGAGCCGTAGAGGCGCTGGGCGAGGTCGTGCACGAACCGGTAGTGCGGGCTCTCCTGGTAGAAGATGATGTCCGGCCGGAAGGCCTCCAGTTCGAGGGCCGCCGGGACGTCATGTCCCCGGCAGTTAAGGGTGGCCACGCGAAGCGTGGTCCCCGGGGTGCGGGTGTCCGCCGCCGGAGGATCCGCCACGAGCCCACGGGCGACGGCGGCCGGCTCGTCCCCGAGGACCAGATAGCTGACGATCCACAGCAGGGCGACGGCAAACTGCCAGGCGCTCCGGCGGCGGACGAGCGCCCAGGCAAGAGCGACGAGCCCGAGCCCGGCACAGGCCCAAAAAAAGAGCGGGATCGTGGTGACCGCCGTCGCGCGATCCCAGCGGAAGACGTAGCAGAGGCCGACGACGAGGTGGAGCGCGATTGAAAGCGCACAGAGCGCCGATGACAGGTTCCGAATGACAGATGCCAGATGCCGGGCCATCAGGAGGTCGAGGAATTAGGCATCTGTCATTCGTGAGGGGACGTCCGCCTACAACCCGAGGCCGGGGGGTAATCCCATGCCCCCGGTGACCTTGCCCATCTCCGCCCCGGCGAGTTCCTTGGCCTTCTCGGCGGCGTTCTTGACGCCCGAAAGCACGAGATCTTCGAGGATCTCGACGTCCTCGGGATCGACGATAGCCGGGTCGATCTTGATCGAGAGGATGTCACCCGCACCGTTGGCAGTGACGGTGACTTTTCCGCCACCGGCGGTGGCTTCGACGACTTGTGCCGCGAGCGCTTCTTGGGCGGCAGCCATCTGCTGCTGCATCTTCTGCGCCTGTTTCATCATTTTTGCGATGTTCATGAATCGGATGTGGTTGTGTTAGTTATTCGGCTTGATACGGGCCTCGAAGATTTCGAGAGCGGCGCTGATCAGGGGGTCTTGGTAGAATTTTGGGTCGGAGTCTTCGGGGGTCGCGGGCTCGGCGGGCGCCGGATTGGCGGGATCGGCCGGCGCTTCGCTAGGGACCGTGGCGGCCGGCACTTCATGGTCGCCATCCCCGTCTTCTTCGGGTTCGATCTCATCGGGTCGGTCGATGCCCTGGGCGACCTCCAAGCGGAGTTCGAGATCGGTGCGCCCGGCGAGCCGGTGGATGACGTCGGTGACCTTCTTCCGCGTGTGGGGACGGTCGAGCTGCTCGCGCTTGAGCTTGTCATCGGGATGGAATCCGACAATGAAGACCCGGCCTTTGAGTTCTTGGAAAACGCCGGCCTTGAGCCACGGACCGGTCAAGGCGGAGCCCATTTCTTCCTGCACCCGGTGCCAGAGCGCCTCGGGATCACCCAGGTCGGCAGGCGGCGCGCCGGGCGCGCGCTCCGCCGCCGGCGACGGTCCGGGCGTGGCCTGCGAGACGGGCGCGGGCGCGCTCGGAGGAGCCGCCGGGACAGGCTCTGGCTTCGTCGTGGGTTTTGGGGCGCGGGAGGGGGCCCCTCGGGGATGCCCCGACGCGCCCGGAGGGGCGGGATCCGCATCGCCCCCGGCCGCCTTCGCCAGGGTCGTGATGACGTCGGAAAGGGTCGCTTCGCCGACGGTCTGGATCGCCTTGAGCAGCGCGATCTCGCAGTGGAGCTTCTTGTTGGGGTTCCACTTCATGGCGCCTTCCGCCTCGGCGAACCCGTCGATGACGGCGAGGAGGCGCTCGGTGGAGATGAGGCCGGACTGCCCGTTGACCGTTTCCACGATCTCGTCGGCGGGGGTGTCGGAGCTGTGGCCAGGCGCGACCTGGTGGACGAGGAGCGTGCGGAAATGGCCGATGAGATCGACCATGAACTTGCTCAGATCTTTCCCCGCATCACTCTGCTGGTGAAGGACGTCGAGCGCGCGGACGGGGTCGCGCTCCAACACCGCGCCCGCGAGGGAAGCGATGGTCTCGTGGGCGGTGAAGCCGAAAATCTCTAGCACCTGGTTTTCGGTGATCGCGTTGCCGCAGAACGCGACCAGCTGGTCGAGCATGCTCTGGGCATCGCGCATCCCGCCCTCGGCGCCCTTTGCGATCGCGTGGGCGGCGAGCGGGTCGAGCTGGACGCCTTCCGCACCGGCGATATGCAGGAGGTGCTGGGTGATGATCGGGTCGGGGATGCGACGGAGGTCAAAGCGCTGGCAACGGGAAATGATGGTCGGAAGGATCTTGTGCGCCTCGGTCGTCGCGAAGATGAACTTGGCGTGGGCCGGCGGTTCTTCGAGCGTCTTGAGCAGGGCGTTGAAAGCCGCACCGGTGAGCATGTGCACCTCGTCGATGTAGTAGATGCGAAACTTTCCTCTGGTGGGGGCG
>CAZKYJ010000285.1:0-6541 GCA_964556355.1 uncultured Verrucomicrobiales bacterium
TGAGCCGGTCGTCAGCGCCCCTGGCGTTGTCGAACCACGAGTCGAACCAGTCGAACCAGCGCTCCGGGCTGCGGCCGTTGGCGTAGGCGAGGTCGCCGCCAAGCAAGGCGAAGAGCGGGTCTTGTTCGCCAGCCTGCCGGTTCATGGCATCGAGGAGTTCGCGGGTGTGGTACATGTCCCCGCCGGTCACGAAATGAATCGGATCGGTGAGCAGCGCCGGAGCCGTCGAAAACCGGAACTCCCGCACGGGCTCGTCGGGTTCAACGGCGGTCGCGAGCCGCGCTTCGTAGGTGGTGGAGGGCTCCAGCCCGGCGAGGTCGGCAAAGTAGACCGTGGCGCCCTCGAGGTCTCCGAACGGGCGGGTGTCCAGCTCGGCGGTGATCCATTCGCCGGTCTCGACGGGGCGGAACTGGAACGCGTAGGCGGCCGACCGGGCTTCCTCCGCCGAAGTGGGCGCCTCCCGTTCGATGGGCGATGCCATCACGGTCGCCCAGCCGTCGTCGGGCTCGGCGTTGGCGAGGTATTCCCACTCGGATCCCGAGGCGATGACCGTTTGGGGGTGACCGCCGGCGGGTTCGATGAAAAGCGCCGGGTCGAGGGAGAAATCGCTGCTCCCGATGGTGGCGTTGTGCCCCTCGATGGCGAGGATGTTTACCCCTTCGGCGAGATCGGCGACCCGTCCGAGTTCGAAGGTCACCGCTTTCTTGGCCTCGTGGGAATCCAAGCTCATGGCGCGGGCGCCACTGCCCACGCCGACACCGGCACGCGCGACCTCGTTCCCGTTGAGATAGGCGATGAAGGCGTCATCGTAGCGGATGGTGAGGCGCAGGTTATCGCGGGGGGCGGCGTCCGCTGGGGGGGAGAAATTCGTGCGGATGTAGAGCCGGCTGAACCGGTTCAGCATATCGAAAGTGGTGGCGTCATCGTTGTCGGCGTAGCCGAATCCGGCGGTGCCGTGTGCCCATCGGCCCTCGACGCCGGGGCGGGCGTCGATGTCATTGCCGGGCGGCGACTCGATCCACTGGAAAGTCATCGAGGTGGACGGCTCCTGGTACCACTGGGCGATCGGGCCGTGGAGGGCCGCCGGAGCGGAGCAGGCGGGGAGGGAGAGCACGACGGCGCAGAGGAGCGGGGCTCGCGAGAGGCTGCGGGAGAGGGGGTGGGGGATGGGCATACCTTCGGTTCTACGACCACCGGTCGAGGAATTGTCAGAAAAAGGTTGGGAATCGGGGACTAAATTGTCTTGCCAGATGCTCCCAGAACGCGGATGATAAATTTGGCTCCGGCTCCGCAAACAAATTGGGGGGCAAGGGTCGCCCGCCTCCCCTGAAAAGCGCGTGCTGTGAGCGGAGTTCATTACGATATCGAGGTTTCGGAGCAGGTTCTACAGGGGCTGGAGGCACGGTTGGTGTCGGCGGTCGAGGGTGGGGTTATCCTTCTCGGGTTCGGGCAGGAGATCTCGTTCGGGCTGGCCATACGGAGCTTGGTCGCCCGGGCCGAGGGGTGTCGCGAGCTCGCGGAGACGGCTCCGGAGCCGAGGGTGCGCACCCTTTCGCCGCGGCTGGGAACCTCGTGCCTACGCGCGATTCCCTGGTTGATCGAAAAGCTCGTTTGCGAGGACTCCGTCCGCGACTCGTTCGGGATCAGCCACGGGCTTCTCCTCGTGGCCGGCCGCCTCCGGCAGGCCTTGGGTCGGAGCGCGGAACCGACCGCCGGATCCCTCTGCTCCGATATTGCGTCGGCCAAGATCTTGCTCGGCCAGCTCCATCTGCCGGTCGCGCGGCCGGCGCGATGGCGGGTCGGCGCCCCCGCTCTCGGTGGGGCGACGCCGCCGCGCCGGCGTAGCCGGTCGAATTCCGAGGAGAGGGTTCCGCACGAGGCGCCGAATCATCCGGTGCCGTCGCCCGTGGCCAAGCAGCTGACCTGGGCGGTCGTGGAAGCGTGAACCGGCCTACGGCTCCGGCGGTCCTGTATAGTTGACGGTCGCGCTCGTCTCGGCGCCTTCGCTCAAGATGACAATGGCGAGCTGCCGGTCGGGATCGGTGGCCTTGGCGTTGAGAATTCGCTGTTTCACGCCGCCATTGGAAGCCGACGAGTCAGTGATGTCGTAGCCATCTTGCTCGAGGGCGGTCATGTAGTGGTCGGCTACCGTTGCCGGGGCATCCGGTGTCGTCACGGTGAACGAGCCGTTGGTCCCGGTGACCGAGGAATGGGACACGAGCCCCCGCGTCGCGGTGGCATTGGGGTAGCTGGGAAGCCAACCGGGGAGCTCCGGTTCATCGACCTGGCCGATCATGGTGGATTCGCCGTCGCTGGTTTCGACGCTGAACTGGCCCTGTGAGATGTCCTCGAACGAGAGCGTCGTCTCTTTCCCGGTATCTTTCTCTTTGATCGTGATCGTTCCCCCTTCCAAATCCGTCGAGACGACGTCGAGGTTGGGGTCGCTCTCGACCACCCATGCGGCCAGTTTCGAGGGGTCTTCGGCGAACTCTTTCGCTTTCCTGACCCCCATCCCGATAAGCACGACGGCAGCGACGATGGTGATGACCGCGAGGCCACCACAGCCGATGCCGGCCCAGGCGAGTGGGGAGAGACCTTTTTTCTCGCCGGGGGAGTTCGGGGGCGGTGCCGGGGGTGGTTCTTCGATCATCCCGGGAGCCTAGCAGGCGGGCGGAGCTCTGGCAAGGAGCCACGCGGCGAGGCGTTAGTTCCCTTTCGGGCGCCGGCGGTAGTGGTAGTGAAGGATGGGGATGGCTTCGCCCGTCGGGGTATTCGCCGTGAAATCGAGCGTCCGTTCCTCCCAGCTGTCGGAAGGGAATCGGGTGATCGAGCGGAAGAGGTTGATGCTGCGGGTCGCCGGATCGTAGTTCGTGCTCTCCTGGGCGATCGTCCGGCGGTCCGGCGAGAGATTGCCCTCGAAAAGGTAGGGGAACGGGAGCGCAGAATCGATCCAGGTCGTGACGAGCTTCCGGCGGCGCGGATCGAACGTCGTCGCGGCATGGGCGCGCACCGGACCCGCCGGGAGGTCGAAGGTGAAGTCTTCGAGGAGCCAAAACTTTCCGAGGGCGCGGGCGCGGTCGATCCCGGTGATTTCAACAGGGTCAGCGGGGTCGCCGTAGAAGTACTGACAGTCCAGGTCCCAAGTCCCCGCAAAGGAGAGGAGCCAATCATGTTCGGGGAGGGGTTCGAGGTGGGCGACTAGTTCTTCGCTCATGCAGGGAATCGGCGGAAGCGTCGGGTGATTGGTGGTTTTTTACCATGGACACCCCCTTCACGACCAGACAATTCGACACCCGGCCCGACGTTTTTTGTCGGGCGCTCCGGCCGCCCGCTAGGTCGCGGCGACGATCATCGGATAGGCCACGGCCATGAGTGCGGCGTCCACGAGGGCGTGGCTCAGCCAGCATCCGACCAGGGATCCCGTGCTCTGGTAGAGCACGCTCCAGATAACACCTCCGACCGCCACGGCGAGCGTGAAGAAACAGGCCAAACCGAAAGGGAAGAACACCGAAAGGATCACGAGGTGGTGGGCGGAGAACGCGATGGCCGCGAGCGCGTGGGCGGCGGGAAGCCGGATTCGTTCGCGTAGGTGGCCGAAGACGAGCCAGCGCCAGTAGAGCTCCTCGATCAGGGAGTGGAAGATGGAGAGAAAGGCGGCAAAAACGATAAAATGGTCAGCGAAGCCCAGAGTTTCGGCTTTGCCGACAATGGCGGGTGCCGCCTGGCGGACGAGATCTCCCAGCGGCGTGCTCATCAGGCCGAAGGCGGCAGCCGCGATGGCGATCCCGCTGGCCAGTCCGAGGGCGAGCGAGCGGCCGTGTCGGCGCGGGCGGTCGGGGCGGTGGCGCCAGCGGGCGACGACGAACGCAATAGGAGCCGCTGCGAGGATCAGCTTTTCGATTCCGTAGACGGCCTGGGCGACCCCCGATCCCGGCAGCCAGACGAAGTAGAGCAGGGCGCCAATGGTGGGAAAGACCATGGCCGGGACAAGGATTTTGAAGAGGGTGGGAGAAGGCATGGGTGCGAGACGGCAGCATGGAATGGAACCAGCACCTCCAACAATCGAAAACGGGCGCCGCTTCATCACTCAGAACGATGGAGCGACGCCGATCATTCAGAACGCGTATTGCCAACTGACGGTCAGCACCAGTTCCTGGCCGAGTTGCGGGCCTTCGAGATCTTCCCAGAGCGGGAAGCCGATCTCGGCGGCGATCCGATGGCCCTTGAGCCGTCCGCCCGGCACGTAGAGGTTGGCGCCAAAGCTCAGATCCAGGCGCTGCCCGCCCCGGAGATTGGGGTCGGCCGTCGGGACGACGGAGGCCGGGGTGTCGAGCGCTCTGTCGGCACCATCGATGTTCCCGGTGTTCGCGCAGGCGAGCCGGGCCGAGATGCTGAGCCAGTCCGTGAGCTGCACGGCGCCCCATGCGGTGGAGTCGATCTGATCCCCGAGGCGGTAGCCGTTGGCATTCTCGCCGAGACGGATGGTGCCGCCGACCTGCGCGCCCCAGGAGAGCGAGCGGGTCTGGCCGACGTAGGTCAGGCGGGGCAGCAGGTCGTAGGTGCCCGAGCCGATCTGCATCGGGTAGGGGAGGTGGCTCGGCGCCGACCGGGTCGTGCCCGGGCGGGGAACGCCGTCTTCCTCATCGACCGATCCGGAGGGAAACTCGATGCCCAACCCCGCATGTGCGGCCTGGCCACCCCCGTCGAAGAGTTTGATCAAGGGGGCGAATTGCAGGTCCCCAAACCCCTCGCTTTCGGTGGTGAACCCGAAACCGTCGCGGCGGGTGTGATCCATCGATTTGGAGACGTAGGGTGCCATGAGCACGAAGGTGACCCGGTCGGTCGGCGCGTACATCACCCCGGCCATATGCATGTGCATCTGCATCTCCTGCGGCGTGACGAGGAAACCCTCGCCGCCCAGCGGATCGGGCGCGATGATCCGGGAGTCGGCGATCTCGGTGTCACCCAGCCGGTTCGTCTTCATGTCCATGAAACGGTAGCGATAGGACAGCATCCAATCGCCGGCGTGGTGGGTGTGATCGGCCATCACGCCGATAGGCGCGTGGCCGTCGGGGCGGGTCGAGGTTGCGGTGGATCGCGGGGCGCCGTCCGTGGCGGCGGGAGGGGCGGCGCTTCCGAGCGGGAGGTCGCGGCCACGCGGTCTGGTGGGAGCGGCAGCAAGGACGGGTCCGGCGGTGGGAGCAGCCTCCCCACGGGGCACGGCCGGGCGATCGCCACGTCTTTCTTCGCGTCTGCGAGCCTTGTGGCGGGGGCGTTTTTCTCCTGAGAGTTTCCGTCCTTGATCGCCAGGCAGAGGTCGCAGGGGGCGTCGCCGGAGAACGTGGACATGACGGCATCCACCAAAGAAGATTCCCCCGAACGTTCAACGAGCATCTGGCCCCAGGCGACGAGTTGGAGCGAGCCCCCGTGCCCGCCGAGCAGGCCGAATAGGGCGATGCCGATGAGAGCGTGGTGGATGCGCGTGACAATCACAGGCGGGCTACACTCGCAGCGGCACGAAATGAAGGCGAGTTCCGCCCATCGCATCGTGAATCTGATGGCCCCTCCCCTAAAAGAGCGTGCCCTGCAGCGGGCGGAAGTTTTCCGCCGTGAGGTCGGGGCGGATCCGACCGAAACCGTGCCGCCGGGCGCTGGCGCGGAAAAGCTGGGCAATCTGCTCCGCGTGGACACCCGTGCCGCGGAACCGCTGGCCGAAGGTGCTGTCGTGGAGCCTTCCGGATCCGCCGCGGAGGTCGCCGAGCCGCGAGAGGACGGCCTGCTTCTTCTCGGGAGAGACATGCCGGTCGAGCCAGGCCTTGAAAATGTCTTTCACTGCGTAGGGGAGCTTCAAAACCCCGTAGGTGGCGAAGCTCGCTCCGGCTCGGGCGGCCGCTTCAAGAATGGCCGGGATCTCGTGATCGTTGAGGCACGGTATGACCGGCGCGATGCTGACCCCGACCGGAACGCCCGCCGCCGAGAGGGTGGCCACGGTTTCCAAGCGGGCGCGTGGCGAGGCGGCGCGCGGTTCCATTTTTCTCGCGAGACCGGCGTCGAGGGTGGTGATGGAGAGCAAAGCGGCGCCGGCACCGTAGCGCGCCAGCTCGGCCAGGAGGTCGGTGTCCCGGGTGATCAGGGCGTTCTTGGTAATCACCGCAACGGTGTGACGGAAGTCGGCCAAAACCTCGAGGCAGCGGCGGGTGATGCCGAGTTCCTTCTCGATCGGCTGGTAGCAGTCGGTCACCCCGCTCATCGCGAGCTTATTCGGGGTGTAGCCGGGCTTGGAGAGCGCCTCGCGCAACAGTCGGGGCGCCTCGGGTTTGGCCGCCTCGGGCCTGGCCGCCTCGGGTTTGACCGCCTCGGGCTTGGTCGCCGCAGCGTCGGGTTTCTCGGCCGCGGGAGGCTTTTCTCCGCGGGGCCTCAGCTTTGGATCATTGCCGAGGTAGCTATCGATCTTCTCGTCGAATTCGCCACGCCTCAGCCCCTTGAGGATGGACTTGTGCTGCGCTTGCATGAGCATCTTGACGACGTCTTCCGACGCCGC
>CAZKYJ010000286.1:0-6537 GCA_964556355.1 uncultured Verrucomicrobiales bacterium
GAACCCTCCGATGTTGTCGAGGCTAAACGACGTGGAGATATAGCCGTCGGTTGCGCCGTGCACCCCCCCTGACGGGATCCAATCGGCCGCGGTGGCGCCGTCGTTCTCGCGCCAACCGGCCGCGCCGAGTTCGAACTCCTCGATGAACGTCGTGACGCCATGGGCGCCGGAGAGTGCCGTGGCTGAGGACAGGATAAGTAGGGATAGGATCTTCATGTGGCAGTGACTCTGCCAGCGTTGCCAGGGCGGAGTAGCGGGTGGTTGCGGATCGTTAGCTGTGACTTGCTGTGGAGAGCCGGTGGGCGAGCAAGCTATCAAACCGGGGATGATACCCCCCGGGGGCGCCCGGCTTCCCACCCCGGCCAGGTGACCCCCGCAGCCTCTTCCCTCCCGTCGGTGGATCGCCTCGCCACCCTACTTCGCCAAGGCGGCCGGGCGGGCGGCATTCATCTAGAATCTCCACTCGCCGCTCACGACGAGGTTCCGCCCAGCGGCGGTGACCCCCGAGCCGTGGACGCGGTAGGTCTCGTCGGTGACGTTTTCGACCGCCGCCGTGATGCGGAACCCATCGGTGACCTGCCAGCCGCCGCGGACGCTACCGATGACGTAGCCCGGTGTCCCGCCCGGCGGGATACGCTGGGTGTCAGATCGGTCCCTCTCGGTCAGGCGGTCTTGTTCGGCGGCAGCCTGGGCGAAGGCCTCGGCCCAGAGCTTCCCGTCCGCACTCTCCCAGCGCAGCCCGAGCTGGCCAGTGGGGGGAAGCAGGCGGCTGACCGGTTCTTCCACGCCCCCGATCTCGACCTGGCCGTCCTGCACGGAGAAGTAGCCAAACATGCTCCAGCCCGGGACGAACTCGTAGTCCGCCGCGAGCTCCACCCCCTGGACGTAGCCTGAGCCGGCGTTGGTTTTCTGGATCTCGAAGTTGTCGTCGATGACCCGTCCAGTGCGCCGGCCGACGATGAGGTCGTCGATGTCAGTATAGAAATAGGCGAGGCTTCCGTGAAATCTCTCGGTATCCGCGCGGATACCGATCTCGTAGGAGACGAATTCTTCGGGATCGAGACCCGGCGAGGGGGTTTCGATCTCGTCCGAGCGGGCGGTATCCAAGCGGGTGAGGTCGGAGAAGTTCGGCGCGCGGAACCCTTGGGAGACACCCCCGAAAAAACCGACGGCATCAGTCGCATGATAGAGGAAGCGGGCGTTGCCGACGGCGTGGGTCCAGTCATCATCGAAAGAGAACGCCTCGCCCGTCTGCGGGACTTCGGCGCGCCCTGCCTCCGCGCGGGCGTAGGTGAACCGGCCACCGAGCCAGATATCGAGATCTTCGGTCAGCGCAATCCGGTCTTGCAAGAAGGCGTCGGCAAGATGGTAGGTCGAGTCGTCAGCCACCGGTCCCTGGATGTCACGTCCGCGGAGGCCGCCGTCAGCGTCGAAGTTGTTTTGGAACGAATCGACTTGGTCGTTGTAGTAGCTCGCCCCGTAGGTGAGGGCACCAACTGGGGAGTCGCTGTGGAGCTCGACCCAGGCACCGTAGGTGTCCACGGTGAATCCGGAGATGTCCTGGCGCCCGTCGCCGATGCGGCGGATGCGGTCCTGCTCTTCCTCCTGGCGGTGATGGCTGAGGCTGACGGTGTAGCTATCGACCACCCCGTCCGCGGTGCCGGTCAGTTGGAGATAGGTGAGATAGCGGTCCTGGTCGAGCGAGCGCCGCTGCTCGTCGCCGATGGTGCTGCCCTCGAAGCTTTTTGCGAACCGGGTGCGGTGGGTGCGCATGGCGTCGTTCTGGTGCACTTGCTGGTGGGCGAGGGTCAACCATGTGTCATCGGCGAGGAACCATTCGAATTTGGCGTCGATGTCGTACTCGCTATAGCCGGTCTCCGGCTGGCGTCCGACGCCGTCGCCCGCGCGCAGGTCACCGTAGTCCTTGCCGGTGACGCCGAGGATGAGACCGTGGTGACCGGGTTCCGAGACCTGACCTTCCACGCGACCGGTGTAGCTATCCTCGGCCGTCGAATAGCGCCCGTAGAGTCGGCCGCCGACGCCCCCTCTGTAATCGGGCCGGACGGTCAGGGCGTTGAGCGTCCCACCGATGGCATCGGTTCCGTGTAGCACCGATCCTTGGCCTTTGAGGAGTTCGAGCTGGCGCAGCGAGTAGGGATCGATGGTGTTCCAGTACTGGTTTGGGCCGCTGCGGAAGGTCGAGTTATTGAGGCGGATGCCGTCGATGAGTGCGAGTGTCTGGTAGCCGGTGAAGCCGCGCACGAATGGGGATCCCTGGCCATGGGCGGTCTTTTGCACGAGGACTCCGGGGGTTTCCGAAAGCGCCTCCGGGAGCGTGCGCACCTGGTGGTCAAGGAGCGTCTCCCGATCGAGCACCGCCACGCTGTCCGGGATATCGTTCTCCGGAAGCGGCTCGCGGGTGGAGGTGACGACCACCGTGGGGAACTCGACGGCCTGCTCCGCGGCAATCGCGGATCCGACCCCCAAGATTGCCGTAAGAATGACAGACGACCAAGGGCTTGTTTTCATCGGGAGCGACTGTAGAAATGAGCAAAATCCGATCAACGAATTATTGGGATCAAAATCTATCCATAGCGATGGTCAGAAACTGCCCATGAAACTCGCGCTCGTCTCGATGGCGTTGGTGGGGGTGGGATCGCTGGTGGTCATCGTGTGGGTTTCTTACCGGCTCCGGGACGACTCGCGCCGGGCATTCGTGGATCTTGCGGAGACGAATGTCCGCTTTCTCGAGCACTCGTCATTTCCCACGGGGCCGCGGCTGGCTGCTGATCTAGGTGATGTCTTGGGGATGACGGTGGTGTTCGATGGGGTCGATGCCCCTGCCGACGGGCGGGTGCGCCGCCTCGAGGATGGCCGCGAGTCCATCATCTTGCCGGTCGGGGAACGGGGGACGGTCGCCTTTACGCGCGATCCCCCTTCCGCGGGGATCGGGGCGTTGCTCCGCGTTTCCGCGATGCCCTTGGCCATTCTTTGGGGGGCGGCTGCGGCGGTAGGCGGGGTCTTCGCCCGCTCGCTCGCGGCGGAGACCGCCCGCCGTGCCGAGTCCGAGCGCCTGGCCATGCTGGGGCAGATGGCGACCGGCTTGGCACACGAAATCCGGAATCCGGTCGCCGCCATCCGGCTGCATGCGCAACTGGCCGGCCGGGGTGGCTCCCCGGAGCTGATCGTCGCCGAAGCGGAGAAGATCGAGGGCTTGGTCAAGCAATGGATGTTCCTCGCCCGGCCCGAGCCTCCCGCCCGATCACGCCAGGAGATCGGCCCCGTCGTCGGGCAGGCCTTGGCCGTCGAAGCCCCGGCCATGCGGCACGCGGCGGTGACGGTCGAAGTCGCGATCCCCGATGGCTTGGAAGCCCTTGTCGATGCAAGCCGCTTCGGGCAGGCGCTCGGCAACCTGCTGCGCAACGCGACCCAGGCGATGCCGGATGGCGGGCGGATCCGGGTTCGGGCGCGAAGGGAGGGCGGGGGTGTTTCGTTGGTGGTCGAGGATGACGGTCCCGGCTTTTCCCCGGCGGCGCTCTCCCGGTTCGGGGAGGCGTTCTTTTCGGAAAAGGAAGGAGGGATGGGGATCGGGATCGGGGTGGCCAAAGGAATCATCGAAGCCCACGGCGGGCGGATCGCGGCGGCGAATGCCGGCGGTGGCCGCGTGGCAATCTGGATCCCCGATACGCATGAACTTTGATCGACAACCCCGCGTCCTGATTATCGAAGACGAGCACGCGCTGGCCGCCGCACTCGCTTCCGTCTGCCGCTCCGCCGGAACGAGTGTCACGTTGACCGCCTCCGCAGCGGCGGGTACGCGGGCGTTGGCCGAAGCGGCTGACAAGCCGTTCCGTCTCGTCATTTTGGATATCGGACTGCCCGACCGGAACGGGCTGGAGCTGCTTAAAGAGATAGGTGACACCCCGGTCTTGGTGATCACCGCCCACGGGAACTTCGAGAATGCCGTCGAGGCAAAAAGGCGTGGCGCCAGCGACTATCTCGTGAAACCGCTCGATCTCGGCGATGTGGAGAAGGCGGTGCTGCGCTTGGTTCGCGCCGCGCCGGACGAGCCGGCCGGCCCGGCAGCGCCGAGCGGGGCCGCGCTCATCGGCGGCGCGCCTGCCATGCAGCCAGTCTTTCGCGCCCTGGCCCACGCCTGCGCCACCACGATGCCGGCGATCGTGACCGGGCCGACGGGAAGCGGCAAATCGCTGGCAGCAGCGATGGTCCATCGGAATTCGGCGCACTCGCCGAAAGAACTCGTGGTCGTGTCCTGTGGTGCGGCGCTCGCGGGCGAGCGGCTGGAGGCGTCGATCCAAGAAGCGCGCGGTGGAACGCTCGTCCTCGAGGATATCGACGCGCTGCCGCTTCCTCTCCATGCGCGGGTCGCCGGGGAGCTCGAATCCGGCGGCACCCGCATCGTGGCGACGGCGCGTGCCGACCTCCGCGAGGCCGTGGCCGCCGGGACGTTCTCCGAAGATCTCTACTACCGGCTGCACATCCAACAGATCGCCATGCCGCCGCTCCGGCGACGGAGCGACGACATCCCGGCATTGTCCGCCTACTTGCTTGGAGGGCTGGCGCCCGGCCGGCCGCTGGAGCTTTCGCGTGAAGTCCTGCGACTTTTCCGCCACTACCGCTGGCCGGGGAATGTGCGGGAGCTGCGCGACGTGCTCGCCTTCGCCGTCTCCGTCTGCCGCGCGGACCGGATCGACGCCCAGCACCTACCCCCCTCGTTCACCGATCCCGGGCTGTCCTCGGGGGACGGCCTCCCGGAAGCACTCGCACGGTGGCTCGACGAGCGCCTTTCCACGGGGCCGGTCACCTACGCCCAGCTCCTCGACGAGGTGGAGTCGCAGATGCTGGCCTACCTCCTCGCGCGCTTCGACCACAAACCGACCCACCTCGCCGAAGCGCTCGGTCTCAACCGCACGACCCTCCGACAAAAGCAGCGGCGATTGCTCGACGGGCGGTAGCCGCGGCCCACCCCCCCCCACGCCGGTGAAGCGCGCCGTGGGGATGCCGTGGCGCGAAGGGGCATCGGATGGCGGATCCAGGCTCCGTCTGCCGGCGACGCCATTACCGGCGCCGGATGCCGACGCGTTCGCCGAGGCAGAACTGGGAGTCCGCGCTCGTGCGAACGAGGATCGGCGATTCGCGTTCGGGGATCCGGACGCTGACCTGCCGGTGGGTGCCGCGGAATTCGGAGTGCTCGATTTCGCCGCACGCGAGGCAGTCGGGGCCGGTGGGGCCGAGCGCCAACTGGTCGGGGCGGAAGAGGGAGGATTCGGAACCGGCAGTGGCCGGGAGGTGGTTGATCGGTCCGAGGAGGGAGGCCACGCTGGCGGATACGGGGGAATTCCACACCTCCCTAGGCGTCGCGAGCTGGACGAGACGACCGGATTCGACCACGCCGACCCGGTCGCCCACCGATAGCGCATCCTCCCCGTGGTGGGTGACGAAGACCGCGGTGACGCCCGTCTGCCGGAGGAGGTCGGACGTCAACCGGCGGAGGCGGTCGCGCAGGGACGAATCGAGACTGCTGAACGGCTCGTCGAGCAGCAGGACACTCGGCCGCGGAGCGAGGGCGCGGGCGAGCGCTACCCGCTGGGCCTCGCCGCCGGAAAGCTCGGAAGGAAAACGCTTGGCCAATGCCGCCAGACCCACGTGGTCGAGCGCTTCCAAAGCGCGCTTTTTCCGCGCGGAACTGGGCAGGTTGCGCAGTCCATAGCTGACGTTCTTCAGGACGTTGAAGTGGGGGAAGAGATCGCCTCCTTGGCTCACCATGCCGACCTTGCGCCGCTCGGGTGGGACGTTGCCGCTGGACCGGCCGGTCAGCTCGCGGTCGTTCAGCACGACGCGACCCCGCCGGGGGATCTCCAGGCCAGCGATGACCCGCAGAAGGGTCGATTTGCCCCCGCCGCTGGGGCCGATGAGGGCGAGGATCTCGCCCGTGTCGAGGTCGAAAGACACATCCTCAATGGCGGGTGGATGACTACCGGGATAGTAGTGGGTGAGATCGGTGACGGAGAGTCCGGATGACATTGCTGGGTCAAGTGGGGATTAGCTCAGCGGCGTTTCCAACCGAAAATCTCGACAAGGGTCAGCATCGCTCCGCACAGGACGATGATGGCCAGCGCCGGGGCGGCGCAGGAAAAGATCTTTCCTTGGTTGGCGAGACCGTAGGTCCACGTGCCGAGCGTTTCAAAATCGAATGGCCGAAGGAGCAGCGAAAGCGGGAGTTCTTTCACGACGTCCACGAAAACGAGGGCCGCAGCGCCCGCGAGCGCCGGTCGGAGGAGCGGTAGATGGACACTGAGGAACGTCCCCACGGGATCCCGTCCGAGCATTCGCGCGGCGCGGTCGAGCCCCGCCGGCACGACCTTGAGCCCGTGGCCGACCATCTGCCCTGAGACGGCAAAAAAACGGCAGCCGAGCGCGAAAACAAGGACGATCATCGCGCCGACTAGAAATTCGTTCTCCCGGAGCGCAGCGGAGATCCCGAGCACGCCGACCGCCAGCACTGCGCCGGGGCAG
>CAZKYJ010000287.1:0-6519 GCA_964556355.1 uncultured Verrucomicrobiales bacterium
AGGCGCTATTTCTGGTCAGCGCCATCGCCAGGTTCGGCGATGCCACAGCGATCAACGTCATCTATTCCGCGCGCGGGCTCTGGAGCGTGGCAGCGGTCTTGCTGGTGGGGCACTGGTTCGCCAACACCGAACGGGAGGCGGGAAGGGGCGTGCTGGTTCGACGGCTGGTCGGGGCCGCCCTGATGACGGCGGCGATTATCGTGACGCTCTTGCGCTGACGTCCGCCGTGGTCGCCGCTTGAAGCGGTCGATATCGTGCGCCCCATTTCCGGGCCATGAAGTTCCCGATCCCCGCCTTCGCCGCCTTCGCCGCGCTCGCCTCCGGTGCGGTTGCCCATGCCGAGACTCCCGCGAACGACGGGGCGCGGATCACCTTGCCCTACGCCGATCCGGGAGGTGGCCGCGAGGGGCATCGCCTGGCCGGGAAGGCGGTGAACACCCACCGGCTCTACGATTTCTATGCCCGGCAGGCGGACTATTACATGGCGCCGGAGAACGACACCCCGGATCTGATCCCGGCGTTTCCGGGGCTGGACGCCGGAGCGTTCGGACACTGGGGGAAGTTCGCGCAAAACGACCATACCGATGATCGCTGGAACCAGATGGACATCGGTTCCGTGGTGGGCGGCGTGCTGCGGGGATTCGACCTCACCCTGCCGCGGGCCATCGCCGTCAAACTCGGGGAGTACGGCGAACTCTCGGCGGTTTTTGACCCGCAGACCCTGACCTATCCCGCCGTGTGGGAGCCAGGATTCGTCCTCTTCGGCGAACGCCGGTTCGGCCTGCTCGACGGGATGGCCGCCGACGGTGACCCGCTGCTGACCAACAGCGCGGTCGTTCCTAGCGATGCCTACCATGGCTACTACCGGCACGCTGAGCAGGTCGTTTTCTCCTACCGGACGGGTGGGGTCGAAGTGCTCGACCTTCCCGGCGCGATCTACTCCCGCATCGGCGATGTGTTCACGCGGACGCTCGCGTTCCCCGACGGCGCCAGATCGCTCGTGCTCCCGCTCTTCGACGTCCCCGAACGACTCGATGAGACCGACGATGCCCCCCTGGGGGGGCTGCCCGCGCTGGGCGTGATGGACAAGTCGGACGCCCGGGCGGTCGCCGCGAGGGCGGGAGAGGACGTCGGTGCGTTCGAGTTCGGGTTCGCTCCCGACGGGCGGGTGCAGATTTCCTTGGGCGATGTTGAACCCGGTGCTCAGATCACCCTCTACCTCTTCGGGGGCAACCGCGCGTCGCTCGCCTTTTTCGAAGCCAAAGTCAAAGCGGACACCTTTTTCACCGACGTCCCGGCGCTGACCAAGGGCGGCGACGACCCGCGCTGGGACTGGGAGTTTGCCGGGGCGGGGGCGCTCTCGAACGAGGCCGGTGCCTACGTGGTCGACACCATCCCGGTGCCCGTCGAAAACCCGTTTGGTTCCCTCATGTTCCTTGCGGGGCACGACTTCTTTTCCGACGGGCGGATGGCGGTGTGCACGATCATGGGTGACGTCTGGATCGTCGGGGGTATCGATGGCGCGTTGGCGAACGTCAGCTGGCGCCGATTTGCCGCGGGATTGAGCCAGCCGCTGGGGCTCGCCATCGTGGACGATCGGGTCATCGTGCTGGGCAAGGATCGGATGACCCGGCTCCACGACCGGGATGGCAACGGGGAGGCGGACTACTACGAGAATTTCTGCGATCTCTACGCGACATCGCCGGGCGGGCACGACTACGCCACCGGGCTGCAGCGCGATGGCGAGGGCTCGTTCTATTTCGCCACCGGCCATGCGGGGGTCTATCGTGTCTCCCCGGACGGCAAGTCGGCCGAGGTGGTGGCCACCGGGCTACGGAACCCGAACGGTGTGGGGGTGAGCGGCGACGGCGTCGTGACGGTGGGCGGTCAGGAAGGGGGCTTTACGCCCGCTTCCAGCGTGATCCAAGTCGAGCGCGGTGGCTTCTACGGTCTCGGGGCCCGGCCCGGACAGCCGATCGATCTGCCGCTGTGCTTCGTCCCCCGGGGGATCGACAACTCGACGTCCGGTCAGGCGTTCGTCGAAACCGGGGGGCGATGGGGTCCGGTCGAAGGTCAGATCGTCAGTCTTTCGTTCGGGGCGGGGAGTTACTACCTGGTGCTCCGCGACCGCGTGGACGGGATCTCCCAAGGGGCGGTCGTCCCGATGGATGGCGAGTTCGATGCCGCGCCCAACCGCGCGCGGTTCAGCCCGTTCGATGGGCAGCTCTACGTTTCCTGTTCGGAGGGGTGGGGCGACTATGCGATTGCCGACGGCGCGCTGCACCGGGTTCGCTACACCGGAATGCCCTTTCTCAAACCGACGGGATTTCACGTGGCTGCGGACGGCCTCAGGGTCGATTTTGCCGAGGCGCTCGATCCCGGGTCGGCAGAACGGACCGCCAACTACTTCGCCGAACAGTGGAACTACCGCTACACTTCCGGCTACGGCTCCCCGGAGATGTCGGTGCGGCAACCGGGCGTCGCCGGGCACGACCCGCTCGCCGTCGCCTCGGTCCGCCTATTGGAAGGTGGGCGCAGCGTGTTCGTGGAGATCCCAGAGATCGCGCCGGTGATGCAGCTCCATCTCCGGATGCACCTGAAAACGTCGGACGGGCGTGACATCCGTAGCGAGCTGTTTCCGACCGTGCACAAGCTCGAGGGCATCGACGGCCGACTCACCGCCGAGATCGAATCCCCAAAGGCCATCGCCGAATCCCAACCGTCGGACGCGGTGATGCCGGGACGACCGATCACCATCAAATCGCTGACGGCGCTGCGCTACGATACCGAAACTTTCAGTGTCAAGGCGGGGGAGCGGATCACCCTGACCTTCATCAACACCGACGTGATCCCCCACAATCTCGTCATCGCTCTACCCGATAGCTTGCAGAAGGTCGGAGATCTCTCCAACCGGCTGGCTGCCGACCCGACCGCCGTCGATCGGGAGTACATCCCCGATACCGACGCCGTGCTCCATTTCACCCCGGTGCTCCAGGTCGACGAGACCTCGGTGATTCACTTCAACGCACCCGCGTTTCCTGGAGAGTACCCGTTCCTCTGCAGCTTCCCCGGCCACTGGATGCTGATGAACGGCACGATGGTGGTCGAGGAGTAGTGCGGGGCGGCTAGGAGGCGAGATTGCGGAGCACCTTGGAAAGGACGGCGATGCCGGCGTCGACTTGTTCCGGTGAGCTGAACTCGTCGGGGCGGTGGGAGTAGCCTCCCCGGCTCGGGATGAATACCATCGTCGTCGGTGCGATCTGCGCCATGAAGAGGGCGTCGTGGTAGGCGCGGCTGATCATCGGGCGGTAGGTCAATCCCGCTTCCCGTGCGGCACCCGAAGCAAGCGCGACCAACTCCGGTGCGCAGGTGGCGGGGATGTCCTCGTTGATCGTCTCGACCGAGTAGGAGAGCCCCCGAGCATTGCAGATGGATCCGGTGCGCTCCAGGAGCGCTGCCCACACCGCACTCCGGACGGAGAGGTCCGTGTCGCGCAGGTCGATCCCCAGGGTGACTTTCGCCGGGATGCTGTTGATGGCGCCGGGGTGGACGGCGACGGTCCCAACCGTGGCCACGGTGTCCTCGCTGCCGGACTCCCGGGCGAGTTGCTCGAGGGCTAGGGCGATCTCGGCGGCCCCGGAAAAGGCGTCGTGGCGGGCGGGCATGACGACCGCGCCGGCGTGGCCGCCGCTCCCGGTGATCGCGATCCGGTAGGACGCGGGGGCGGCGATGGAGGTGACAATTCCGATGTCGAGCGATTCGGCCTCCAACTCGGGACCCTGCTCGATATGAAGTTCGACGAACGCCCCGTAGTGGCCGTATTCGAGGCGCACGGAGTCGAGCGGGCCGGAAAACCCCGCACGCTCCCGCCACTCGCGCAGCGTGCCTCCATTTTCGAGGGACTCGTCGGCGGCGGCTGTCAGGGAGCCCGCCATGAGCCGCGAGCCGAGGCAGCCGATGCCGAACCGGGTCGGTTCCTCCGCAGTGAAGGCGATGAGTTCGATAGGGCGTGCTGGCTGGAAGCCGTCGCGCCGCAGCTCGCGGATCGCGGCCAGGCCGCCGAGGACACCGACGACCCCGTCGTAGCGGCCGGCGTTGGGGATGGCATCGATGTGCGACCCGGTGGCGACGGGCGCCTGCGAGGGGTCTCTGCCCTCCCAGCGATAGAACGAGTTTCCCACGGCATCGCAACGGTGGCTGAGCCCCTCCGCCTCGCAGAGTTCCCGAAGATAGCGGCGGGCCTCGATGTCCTGCGGGGAGTAGACGACGCGGGTGACGGCGGGGGGAACGTCTTCGGTGATCGTGGCGAGGTGGGCGATTTCGTCGTGGTGGCTCCCCGTCACTTCGGCAGGCGGTTGACGTTCTTATAGTAGAGATAGGACGCCGGTTTGTCGCCCACGGCCACGAACCATTGGGGGCAGTAGGGAGCCATCCAGATGACATCTCCGGCACGCACGGGATAGTAGGCATCCTCGAGGCGGTAGATTCCCTCTCCTGAGAGCATGAGGAGCCCGTGCTCCATGACATGGGTTTCGACGAAGGGGAGGGTGGCGCCCGGCCGGTAGGTGAAGATGTTGATCGCGAGATCGTACTCGAACGTGGTGGGGAGCAGCGTTTGGAGGATGGCGCGCTTGTTGCCGAGAAACGGTTCGCCCGCAACGTCGCTGGAGTGTCCGGTGACCGCCGCCGGCCGATCGACGCCGGCGAGGGGTTCGAAACGTTTCTGGAAGAGGGTCACCGCAGTGCCGGCTGCAGCGCCATGGAGCGCGACGGCCGAGCCGGCGGGCCGGAAGGCGAACGCACCGGATTTGAGGACCGTATTGTCATCGATCGCGACCGAGCCCGTTTCGACGTAGAGAGCGGTCTCCCACTCGCTGGCCGGCAGGGTGATCGATCCCCGATAGTCGAAGACGAGGCGCAGCTGGTTCAGGGCGGCGCCCATGGCGGGAGATATGAGGTAGTAGGGTGTGACGCCGTCGGCGCCGGGGAGGGCGCTGGCCACGTGGCCGTCGGGCGTGATGATGGCGTGCCGGGCCCGGACGGCGGTGCGGGTGTCACCGAAAATCGACGGGGCACTCACTGCGGGAGTTTCGGCGGGGGTGGGTCGAGCCTTGGCCATAGGGACTAGCCTCGCGGAGAACCGCGCGGGAGGCAAGGTCCCGCCACAAGCTGCACGATGGATTTCTCGGGGACGGTCGACCGGGGATCTATCTGATGCTAGGATCCGCCCGCGATGAGATTCAGTTTCGGTGGTTCCAGGGGGTCGAGAGGAATCGTTGGTGGGCTGGTCATCGGCTGCCTGATGTTTTTCGGCTCGTTCGCCCTTCTCTGGTGGAACGAGGGGAATGCGTTGGCGCAGTTCCAGACGATCGATGATCTGGAGGAATACACGGTGGACGCATCGCCCGCGAGCGTCGATCCCGCCCACGATGGCATGCCCGTTTACCTATCGGCGGAGGCCGAGACGGACGTGGAGCTGATTGACGAGGCGTTCGACGTCCGGAAGGTCGCCCTGCGGCTGCGCCGCGTGGCGGAAATGTACCAGTGGGACGAGGACGAGGATCGTGACAACGACACGGTGACCTATCGCTACGACCGGGTGTGGTCGGAGGCGCCCATCGATTCGACCGGCTTCCACGATCGTCAGAAGCGGAACCCGCCGACGATGCCCTACCGGACGGAGAGCTGGTTTTCGGACGAGGTGGCGCTCGGGCCGGCCCGTGCCTTGCCCCGGTTTCTGATCGAGGACCTGGACGGTTTCGAGCCGCTCGCCGTCGCCGGAGCCGACCCCGCGATCGAGGGCTTGCAACGGACCGCGGATGGATTCTACCTCGGTGGTGACCCGGGTTCACCGGAGATCGGCGACGTGCGGATCTCCTTCGAGATCATCCCGCCGGGCGTGCTCAGCTTGATCGCGGCCCAGCGCGCCGACACCTTCGAAACGTGGACTTCGGCGAGGACGGGCCGGGGGATTCACAAGATCAAGCAGGGGGTGCACACGAAAGCGGAGCTGATCCAGATGCTGGTCACCGAGGCGCGGGTTTTCATGTGGGCGCTGCGCGCGGGGGGATTCGTCATGATGTTCATCGGGCTCCTGGCGCTGACGGCGCCGATCCGGGCGGCGGTGCGCTGGGTTCCCGTCCTCGGGTCGATCGTCGAATCGGGAGCCGCGGTCATCGCCTTGCTGGTGGCGGGGATCCTGTCGATTTCGACCATCGTTGTTGCTTGGATCGCCCACCGACCGCTGGTCGGCGTCTCGCTCTGTCTCGTGGTCGGAGGCTTGGCGTTCCTGCTCGTGAAGACGGTCAAGAAGCCAAAGCGTGGAGACCTCGCCTATCCGCCGCCTCCACCGCCTCCGGTGGTGTAGGGGGTGACTATGGCGATTCCACCCCTTGGGTGAAGAGCCACTCATGCACTTCGTCGCGGCCCATGACATCCCCCGGGATGCCGTGCCCGCCGGTGGCGAGCTCCGTGTACTTGAATGTGTCTGACGACCTGGGAAAAGCCTCGGCGAATGCC
>CAZKYJ010000288.1:0-6487 GCA_964556355.1 uncultured Verrucomicrobiales bacterium
CCCCCGCCCGCTGCGCCGTCGCCTCCATCCCCGTCCCCGCCCCCGCCGCCGCCATCCCCCTCGACGACCTCGTCCGTCCCGACTTCGCCAAGTTCCCCCCCCGCCGCGCCCACACCGAGCAGGCGACGAAAGACGCGCTTCTCGACCGCTCGTTCCCCGCTCCCTTCTCCCCCGACCTGCTCCGCACCCTCGTCGAAAAGGCCCTCGACCACCGCGCCCATGCCGCTCTCACCGAGTAGCCTTCCCGCCCTCCCGCGAGCCGCTGAGCCCGCGGGCACCACCCCGCGCGACCGCCCATTGGATCCGCAATCCGCGAACTGGATCTTGACGCTCCGCGACTCCCCCGCTCTCCTCTCTACCTGAAGCTAACCATCCCCATCTACACGGAGCGTGTGCCCAACGTGCGCCCCGCGCGTTACTGGGCCGCCGCGCTCTTCGTGGAGACCTTCGAGCGCTCGGCCGCCCGCGAAGATCGTGCGCTCGCCCAGCTCGAGGGCGATGTCCGCCAGGCCGTCAACCGGGCCGCCGCCGCCATGCGCCAGGATGATCTCGCCTATTGGTCGTACTGCCCGGATCTCACCCCGCACACCCTCCGCATCCAGATCAACCTGCGGAAGCACTCGGTCACCCGCGACTTCTTCTTCGCCAGCTGGGAGGCGCTCGACCGCCGCCTCGTCATCAGCCCCCGCCTCCCGAACCTCTGTTTCGAATGGCCCCGCGACACGCCGCTCGCCCGCCGTGCCACCGAGGTGCTCACCGCCTACTTCCGCGACCGCGAACGCGAGGGCGACGACCGCAATGCCAAACCCGAGGACTTCGCCGCCGGCCCGGGCGCGCGGCTCTCTACCCTAGTCGTCGAGAGCCACGCCGCCCAGCGGTTCCAGGAAGATCGCGAGCGGGACATGGCCGCGCTGGCCGCCGACGAGAAGATGTCCGGTGCCACCGAACTGGAAAAGGTCGGACGCTGCCTCAACCGCCGCTACCCCGGCGAACTCATGCGCGCCGCCTACCGCGAGGAAAACGTGGCCGCCCTCACCTCGCTCTTCGCCAACCCCGCAAAACCGCCCGCGCCGCTCGTCCTCGTCGGCCCTCCCCAGGTCGGCAAGACCTCGCTCATCCACGAGTTCCTCCACCGCCGCATCACCGCGTCCGAGCCGGCCAGCGCCCCCGACGCGCCCGAGATCTGGCTGCTCTCCCCCCAGCGGCTCATCTCGGGCATGTCGTTCGTCGGCCAGTGGGAGGAACGTTTCCTCGCTATCCTCCGCTTCGCCACCGAGCACCACCATATCCTTTATTTCGATGATCTGTTAGGTCTCTACCAAGCCGGGCGCTCCCGCGACTCCGACCTCTCCGTCGGCCACCTCCTCAAGGTCCACCTGGAGGAGAACCCGCTCGGGGTCATCGCCGAGACCACGCCCGCCGCCTGGGGCAAACTCCAGGAGGCCGACCGCGGGTTCGCCGACCTCTTCCACGTCCACCCGCTACGCGAGCCGTCGGAACAGGATACCCTGCGCATCCTCGTCCGCACCGTCCAGGAGCTGGAAGCCAATGGCGGCTGCACCTTCGAAGCCGGCACGCTCCCCCTGGTCGTCTCGCTGCAGAGCCGCTTCGTGCGCGCCCGCGCCTTCCCCGGCAAGGCCGCCGAGTCACTCCGCCACCTGGCCGCCGCCTTCGCCGGCCATCCGGTCAAGCGCGGGGACGTCTACCGCCAGTTCTCATCCCGTACCGGCATCAACCCCCTCTTCCTCGACAGCGCCGAGCCGCTCGAAACGGCCTCGGTGCGCGCGTTCTTCGAGAGCCGCATCATGGGACAGCCCGAGGCCATCGAGGCCATGGTCGGCGCCGTCGTCATGGCCAAGGCCCGCCTCAACGACCCCGCGCGACCGGTCTCCAGCCTCCTCTTCCTCGGCCCGACCGGCGTCGGGAAAACCGAGTGCGCGAAGGCGCTCGCCGAGTTCTTCTTCAAGTCGGCCGACAAAATGGTGCGCTTTGACATGAACGAGTACGTCGGGCCCGATGCCACCCTCCGGCTCATCGGTGCCTTCGGGCGCCCCACCGGCCTGCTCACCAGCGCCGTCCGCCGGAACCCCTACACCGTCGTGCTCCTCGACGAGATCGAGAAGGCCAATGCCGACGTCTTCGACCTCCTGCTCCAAGTGCTGGGCGACGGTCGCCTGACGGACGCCAACGGGCTCACCGCCGATTTTTGCAACACGATCGTCGTGCTCACGTCGAACCTCGGCGCCCGCAGCTCGCGCACCCCGTTCGGCTTCGCCGCGCCCGAGGCGACGGCGGGCGGCACCGCCTACCGCGAGGCCGCCGAGAATTTCTTCCGCCCGGAACTCTTCAACCGCCTCGACCGCGTCATCGCCTTCGACGAGCTGGCACCCGCGCACATCCGCTCGCTCGCCGAGCGCTTCGTCGCCCGGACGATCGGCCGCCACGGGCTCAGCGACCGGCGGCTCACCGTCACGGTCGCGCCCGAGGTCATCGCCGTGTTGGCGCAGCGCGGGTTCTCGCCCGACCACGGCGCGCGCGCCCTCCGCCGCGCGGTCGAAATCCACCTCGTCGATCCGCTGGCCGCCGCGCTCGCCGACCATCCGCCCGGCGCCCCGCCCGCCGCCCTGACCGTTTCCGCACCGGCCACCGCCGGCGGCCCTCTCGCCGTCGACCTCCAGCCGCTGGCCGTCAGCCCCCGTCTCGTCCCCGCCCCCGCACCCACCCTTCCCAAAGCGGAAGCGCTCGCCGCGGCCACCGCCGCCTTCGGCTTCCTCAAATCCATCGATGCCAAGCTGGACGCGTGGCATCTCCCCGATGACCCTGCGGCGCCCGAGCGCCTCTACTACTACCGCCTCCGCGACCTCCGCAACGGTCTCCGCAGGCGTGCGGAGAAACTGCAGAACCTGGCCGAGGCCGTCACCAAACCGGCCGCCCCCGCCCAGCGTGCCCTCTTCCTGAACGACGCCCAGCTCGCCGCCGCCTTCGGTCGCATCACCGCGGCTCCCGACCCCGCCGCCGCCATGGCCGCGCTGGTTGCCGAGGCCTACCAGCCCGGCCCCCTCGCCCACCAGGCCGCCCGTGTCGATTTCGCCACCGCCCGGCTCGGCTTCTTGGCGGAACAGCGTTTCGAGTCGCTCGAATCGGCCGAGGTGACCACCACCGGCACCATGGCCCCGCCGCCCGAGTACTGGGATCAGCTCGCCGGCTTCCTCGACACCGACACCCGCCCCCCGGTGATGGAGGCGCACGCCCTCCACGCTACCCTCGCACTATTTCTTGGAACCCACCTGGTGCTCGACGACACCGGACGCCTCAACCATTTCCATCTCCGCTTGGACTCCGCTCCGCCGGTCACCCATCTCCACGCCGGGGGCCGCACGCTCGACTTCCGCACGGGCGTCATCTTGCCGTCCGCCACCCCACTGCCGCACCCCGTCTACCCGGGAGGAGGAGGAATGAAGGATGAAGGATGAATTCCCAGGACTTCCGCCTTTCATTGCTTTCATCCTTCCGGCTTCCGCCCACATCTTTTGACCAAGTCCTTCCCAGTCCTCCTCTGCCGCACCCACGCCGGACCGATCACCGGGCGCCTGCTCGACGCGGACGCGCGGGGCACCGCCATCGGGAACGATCCCGCCAGCGTGCTCGGCCAGCTGGACGAGTACGTCCGCTATCTCGCCAAGAACGACTGGCTCTGGGAGGTCGATCCGGATCTCGCCGACATCGCGCTCCGGGAGGTCACGGTCGAGGTGTTTCCCGAATACCGGGTGCGCAACCGCACCTTCCCCGCGCGGGAGCCGATCGTCCTCCGCCTTCCGGCCGCCATCGGGAAACGGGACTCCGGCACGCTGGTCGCGGTGCTCCCGACCGTCGATGTCGGCTTCGCGTTCGCGGGCGACGACGCCTTCGAGGGGCTCGCCCAGCACTATGTGCGGAGCGCACTGGCCGGGCTCGCCCCCCGGGACATCGCCCGCTTCCTCCCACCGGCCGAGGCCTGGATCGAGGAGATGCAGATCCCGATCAAGCCGCCGAGCGACGACGAGCTCAGCGAGGAGAACGAGAACGCCGGACCGCTCGCCGCCGTAGCCGACCCGCTCGGGGACCGCGCCCTACGGAGGGTCAGCAAGACGTGGGAGCGCGAGGCCGAGGTGAAAGATCTCGTCGCCCGCCTCAGCGAACGGGCGTCGAGCATCTGCCTCGTGGGCGCCCCCGGCTGCGGGAAGACGTCGGTGGTGGTCGCCGCCGCCCGCCGCGTCGAGCGCGCCATGCGGGACAAGGGGCGCCGCAACGCCCGTGTGCCCCGGCTGTTCTGGCTGACCTCGGCGGGCCGGCTCGTCGCCGGCATGCGCTATCTCGGCCAGTGGGAGGAACGGCTCGAACAGGTGATCGACGAGACCGCCGCCATCGAGGGCACGCTGTGCGTCGAGAACCTGCTCGAACTCGTCCGCCTCGGCGGCTCCGCTCCCGAAACCAGCGTCGGCGCGTTCCTCATCCCCTACCTCGAACACGGCGAACTCCGTATCGTCACCGAGGCCACCCCGGAAGAGGTCGAGGCCTGCGAGCGCCTCCTGCCCGGTCTCATCGACCAGCTCCAGATCCTCAAGCTCGACCCCTTCGATGATAGCCGCGCCCGCCGCGTCCTCCACCGCGCCGCCGGGGCGCTCTCCGGCCCCCGCACCGGCGTCGCCGTCACCCGCGAGGCCGTCGATACGACCTTCACGCTCTTCAAACGCTTCCAGCCCTACGCCGGCTTCCCCGGGCGCGCCATCGCCTTCCTCCGCGAGCTGACCGACCCCGTCAACGTCTCGCACCACGCGAGAGACGAGATCTCCGCCTCCGACGCGCGGACGCAATTCAGCAAGGCGACCGGCCTGCCGCGGGACCTGCTCGACGATTCGGTGGCCTTCGACTCCGACGCCACCGCCGCCGCGCTCGCCGGCAAGGTGTTGGGACAGGCGGACGCCGTCGCCGAGGTCACCTCGGTGATCGCCCGGCTCAAGACCGGCCTCAACGACCCCGCCCGACCGCTCGGCGTCTTCCTTTTCACCGGGCCGACGGGCGTGGGGAAAACGGCGCTCGTCCGCGCCCTCGCGGATCTCATCTTTGCCGAGAAGCCAGAGAAAGAACGCCTCATCCGGCTCGACATGAGCGAGTACGCCGGCTACGACGCCGCGCGCCGTCTCCTCGGCGATCCGTTTGGCGAGCCCTCCGAACTCGTCCGCCGCGTCCGCTCGAACCCGTTCTCCGTCATCCTCCTCGACGAGATCGAAAAGGCGGCCGAAGAGGTTTTCGACATCTTCCTCAACGTCTTTGACGAGGCGCGACTCACCGACACCTACGGGCGACTGACCACCTTCAGTTCGTCGCTCATCATCATGACCTCGAACCTCGGCTCCGGCCTCTCCGGAGCGATGGGCTTCAAAACGGCGGGCGCCGATGCCGACGACTCTTCCGCCGCCTCCGTCGATGCCGCGAAAAAGTTCTTCCGCCCCGAGTTTTTCAACCGCCTCGACCGCGTCGTCCCGTTCCACCCGCTCGCGCCCCCGACCATCCGTCGCATCACCGCGCTCGAACTCGCCGGGCTAAGCCAGCGCGAGGGTATCCGCGAGCGCGAGCTCACCCTGAGCTTCACCGATGCCCTCATCGACCACCTCGCCGCCACCGGTTTCGATCCCAAGCTCGGCGCCCGGCCGCTTCAGAGGAAGATCGAGGAATCGGTGACGACCCCGCTCGCCCGCCACCTCATCGCGAATCCCGGGCTCCGCGCGGTGGAGCTCCGCCTGGCCGCGCCTTCCGACAGCGAGACCCCGGCCACCATCCAGGCGATCTGATCCCGGGGCGCTCGCTACCGCTCTCCGGATGGGCGCACTCCCTCCGCCCAGCACCGGGAACCTCCGCCAGGCGAGGCGTGGAGACGCCTGCTAGAGGCCGCCGTCCTCTTCCACCGGCGCCTCGAGAATCTCGCCAGCTTCTTCCTCCCGCATGGCGGCCTCCGCCTCCGCCTCCGCCTCCGCCTCCCGCATGGCGGCTTCGGCCTCTTCGCCCTGCCGCTGGATCTCCTGCATCGCGCCCGACGCCCCGGCCATCACACCGCCACCGACGAAGATGGGGGCGCGCTTGTCACCCTGGCGGGCGTTGCCGGTGCCCTTCTGGCGGTAGATCTTCTTGTTGTTGCCGCGGACCTCGCCACGGGTCTTGGTGTTGGCGGAGCCGGTGCGGCGGTTGGCGCGGTAGGCGGTCACGAGGTCGTGGACGGCCTGGGCACCCTTGCCCTCCTCGGCCAGGACGATGTTGGCGGCCTTGGCGTCATCGGCGGTGAAAGTTTTCGCAGACATGGTCGGAAAAGGTTGGTTGGTTCAGTCGGCCACTCAGGCGGTGGCGGGCTTCTTCTTGGCGGGGCGGACGGTGACGAAGGCACCCTTGTGGCCCGGGACGGCGCCCGAGATCAGGATGAACGAGAATATCGGGTTCCTCACCCACCCGAACA
>CAZKYJ010000289.1:0-1838 GCA_964556355.1 uncultured Verrucomicrobiales bacterium
ATCCGAGAAGCCGCGCAACAAATATAATCACGGCATTAAACCGCGGCAATAGGGGACGCTCTGCTCGACAGGCGACCGCTTGAGCGGGCCAAAGCGGCGGGCGCCGATTGCTGGTTCGATTGGCATCGATGGTGGAGGCGGGCGCCGCTACTCCGACACTTCCACGACCTCGGGAATCTCCGTGGAGAACGCATTCTCCAGGTTCGTGCCGAGCGCGCGTTCGAGGGCGAGGAGCGCCTCATTGTAGTGGGCGTAGCTCGAGCGGCGGGTGCGCTGGACGCGGGCGAGCGAGCGTTTGGCGCGCGTGGCGGCGTCCTGCCCGCGGAGGCCCGCTTCCTCGGACTGTTGGAGGAGTGCGGTGACGCCCTGCTCGCGCTTGCGGTAGTTGGACTCCGCGGTCTGCACGTTGCCGGACGCGGTCCGGAACGCCTTGAGTGCGCTGTCCACCTGGTTGTGGATGCGGTGGCGGAGGATGGCCGCCTGGCTGTTCAGCGAACGGATGGTTTCTTTGTAGACCTCGTCTTCCTGGTTTTTGAACCAGCTGAAGAGCGGGAGGGAGATGGCGAGCTGGACACCGTAGTTGTCGGCCACCCGGTCGCTCCCTGAGTATTCGACACCGTAGAATCCCTCGATAAAGGCCACCCACGGGATCTTCTTGGCATTGTATTCCTTCAGTTCGAACTTCGAGATGGTCGCGGCATGGCGGAGGGCGAGCAGTTCGCCCCGGTAGGTCTCGGCGACCTCGTGGAGGAATCCGACGTCGAGCCCGGCCGGATCGAGAGAACGGGGGGCTAGGCTGGAATCCAAAGAGATACGCCCGGGGTCGTTGAGGCCGACGAGGTTGGCAAGTTCGGCGGCGGCCCGATCGAACTCGAAGCGGAGCTTGTCGCCCTCGATCTGCGCCTGAAGAAGGTCGTCTTCGGCCCGGATGATATCTTCGAGTTGGACGACCCCCTCGGCGGCTTCCTGTTCATCGACCATGGTCTGCCAGATCGAGACGAGCTGCTCGGACGAGCTGAGCTCGGCGTCGGCGGCTTTGAGTTCGGCGTAGGCCTCACGGACGTCGAGGGCGATCTGGTGCTCGAGCGCGTCGGCGAGCGAGGTGGTCAGCCCGATGTTGGCCCGGGCCGCCTCGATACGCGCTTTCCGCTCCCACGGATTGGGGATGTAAAAGCGGAGGGAGATATCGAAGTCGGAGTCGGGCTCCGAGCGGTCGAAGTTGTAAAACCGTTCCTCGACGGTGCGGACACGGCGACGGCTGGTCGATCCCTCGCTCCGGCGTTCGGAGAAGGGGAATGTGCCCGAGACGCCGCGGAAGGTGTCCTGACCAAAACCGAACTCGCTGGTGCGTCCACGGTCGACCCGTGTCTCGGTGATATCGGTGGTGATGCGGTCGCTCTTGTCGCCGCGCTCGATGGTGCGGGTTCCGCTCTCGGTGGTGATGCGGGAACCGACCTCCTGAAACCCGGATCGCTCGGCGTCGGACGAGGGGATCGCAATGATCTGATCATTGACGTTCGGATTCTCCGCGAGCTCTTGGCTGTTCCGCGATCGCGACTGCCCGCCGCGGGTGGAGAACGTCTCCGTGGTGGTGCGGCTAAAGCGTTCGATTTCGTCGCGGGGAGCCTCGACGTCGTGGTCCCGCTGGTAGGAGAGCCGGAGCTGGGGGTCCTCGATATCCTTGGCGGCCAGCGCGAGCGCTTTGGCGACCCACTGGTCGCCCCGGAGCTTGGCCAGCTCCGGGCTGGTGGCGATGGCGAGATCGATGAGTTGCTCGAGGGAGAGCGACCCCGTGGCAGGCACGAGCGCGTCGAGATAGGTGGGCTCGCCGCCTTCTC
>CAZKYJ010000289.1:1848-5231 GCA_964556355.1 uncultured Verrucomicrobiales bacterium
CTCCGGTGAGGGCCGGCTCGCCGGCCGGCGCGGGGGAACCCGCCAGCGCGATGGCCAGTCCGGAAAAGGCGAGGACAGGTCGGGTGCCAGGGATCTTCATTCCGTCACTTATTCGGGGGGGCTGGCACAGCCGAAACGGGCGGGACATTGCGCGGGGTGAAGAGGCTCTGCAGCGAGACGCTTCCCGGCTCTTCCAGGTGGACGATCACCGTCTGGCCGGGGAGGAAGCTGGTCATATCCGGGAGGGCGACGACGACCTCGCGGCCGTGGAGCATCTTGTTGGGGAGCGGGCTCGAAACGTCGGGCGTGTTGGTGATGCGGGGCGAGATGGCAACCACCGTGCTGGGGTAGGCGGTGTGTCGATCATAGGTTGGCGAGACCCAAACTTTGTCGCCGACCTTGACATAGGAGAGGCGCTCCTGGGGGAGGAAGGCGTTGATTTCCTCGGGCTCGGCCACGACGCGGACGACCGTCTCGCCCTCGCGGACGACCTCTCCGGGCTCCTTTTCGACCCGGAAGACCATGCCCCCGCGCACGGCGCGAAGCTCCATGTACTTCTTCTGCTCGTTGAGGAGGTCGAGTTCGCTAAGTTCCTCGCCGGCGTTATGCGATTCCCCGGAGGCCTCCCCGCCCTCCATCACTTTGCCCAAGGTGGCCTTCGATTCGTCGAGCGATTGCTGGACCTCGGCGATCTGCTCTGGAAAAATCGCGACGAGCGCGGTGAGCTCCGCCTTCTCGATCCGAAGGGGAGAAACGTTCTCCTCGAGGATGAGCTTCTTGCTAACGAGGTCTTCCAGGCGGGCGAGCTCGGCATCGAGGGCGGCAAGTTCGGCTTGCTTGGCGGCCTCTTCCCGCTTGAGGTCGCGGAGCTGTTCCGCGAAGTCATTGACGGCAGATCCGAACCGGCGGACGCGGTCTTCACGGTCGGCGGCGAGCTCGCGCTCGAGTTCCTCGATCTCTTTGTCGAGGAGCGAGGTATCCATCCGCGCGAGGACGTCCCCTTTTTGTACGGTGTCCCCGGGCTTGACGAGAACCTCCACGAGGCGGCCGGTGGTCAGCGGGGAGAGGGACTCCTGGTAGACGCCGACCGAGCCGTTCATCTGGTTGAAGGCGATGCCGCGCTGCCACGACCAGATCATGATTCCGACGATGACGAACCATACCGCGAGGGGCCACATATCGAAAATGCGGCGCCCCCACTTCGAGCGTGGCTTTTTGCCGGAGGCCAGCTTTGGCTTTTGAGGGTGGACGTTACTCATTGCTGTCTGATGGAAGGGGCGATCAGATTTCGACGGTGGTCCGGTTCATGACCAGGCTGACTTCAGAAACCCCTTCAAGCTTGGCGATGGCATCGATGAGATCGGTCTTATAGGAGGGATCGAGAAGACGAACCTGGTAGGAAAACTCATCGACCTCACCCTGGATGGCATCGCGCATGGCGACCATGTCGGCGCTGGAGCAGAACCGATCGAAAATCTCTTGGATGATGGGGGCGGCATTGGACTCCTTGGGCAGCATGAAGCGGAGGAGTCCTTCGAACTCGCGGCGGGAGGCGAAGGGCGAATGCGCGAGGAAAATCGCGGTGGCCGCGAAGAACAGGGTACCGATGATGGCGACGAGGAATACCTGCGAACCGGACGAGATGCCCACGGCGAGCGAAGCGAAAAGGAAAATGATGTCACGCGGATCCCGGATCGGCGTCCGGAAGCGGACGAAGGCCATGGCGCCGAGAATTCCCAAGCCGCGTGCCATGTTGTTCCCGATCGCCATGATCATGATGGTGATGACGATGGTCGCGAGAACGAGCGTGTGCAGAAACGAACGCGCGTAGGAGAACCCCGAGTGGGTCCAGCGGTAGATCGTGGCGATGACCATGCCGAGCACGAAGCTGAGGCACAGCGAATAGAAGATCTCGATGGGTGCCAGCGTGCGTGTGGCACCGAGAGCGTCAAAAAGTGGGTCCATCCGGTAGGGGTTCGGCTACGATATGGTTTGGTAGGTAGGGGCTCCCCCGCGAGGCCGGTCTTTCCGGTGGCGGGAGCGAGGGACAGACTGCTTCGGCGCGGAGATATCGTTTGTCAACGGATCGGGAGGTGAGGGGCGTTAATAAGTCGTGTTTTCCGACTGGGCGGTGTAGGAATGGCCTCGGAAGAGGGTCTCCAAGCGGTAGGCCGTGGCGTACTTGCAGAAGCCGGTCGTGGTAATGTTGAACCGTTCGACAAGTTCGAGCATCCACTCGGGGGCGTCCCGCATGGCTTTGAGCTCGAAGATGTAGCCGGCGAAGGGGCGGTTCAGCCCGAGCTGGGTATCCATGGCGCGCCAGTACTTCCAGTCATCGAGCTCGGGGCCGGGCAACTTCCACTCGCGGGTTGGACGGTAGGAGACCCGGCGGTCGAAGGTGATGCGGGCGTAGTCGTCATTGGCGCCGAAATAGGACTCCCGGATGTAGCGGATGAACATCTTGGGGCGGGCGTTGAGGGTGCGCACGATCCGTGCGAACTCTAAGAAATTGTGATTGTCGACCGGGCTCTTGAGCATCGGGGCGTTCCGCGGGTCGCGGAGGATCCACCCGTCGTTCCAAGTTTTCATGTTGAGCTTGGCGCGGCTCTTGATGATGACGCCGTTCACCTTGCGCTTCAGCTCGAGAAAAACATGGGCGTTCTCGCCGTAGCCGTAGGTGCGGATGCGCAGCTTGAAGCGGGAACCGCACTTCCGTTCTTTGGCGAGGGCGAGGTCCATCGTGTCGGTATCGAGCTGGAGGGTGGTCACCTTGTACTCGGGGATCTCGCCCTTCCCATTGGGGTCGGGGATGACGAACGGCTTCAGGTACTTGCGGATCTGGGGGACCAGCCGGGGGTGGATGATGTACTTTTGCTCGAACCTTTCGATGACCTGGTCTTTGACGCCTTTCCGGCTCGGGCCGCCGCCGCCGGGAGCGAGGCGGGGGAGTTCGGTCGCGGCAATTTTCGACCGGCCTCCGACGTTGGCGGTCGGATTGGAACCTAGCGAAGATACGGATCCGCTAGTGGCTGGGGGTTCGGTACTCATCGGGGGTCTGGTGGACGGTCGGCTGCGGAGGCACGCGATTCAGACTGCGATCCGCATCCAAATCCGGCTCGCTATCGGCATCGGGGAGGGGGAGCAAGCCACGGGTGCCAGCTGGCTGGCGGGCGCCTTGCTATGTGACGGATCTGATACATTCGCGGATTTGCGCTGTCAAAAGGTGAATCCCCGACGGGGGGTTAGCGGGTGGAGTTGGCTCGGTCGAGGGTGAAGGAGGCCGAACGCCCCCCGACGACGACGGTGTAGTTCCCGGCCGGGAGACCGACGAGTTCCAGCGGGGCCCGGCGCTCGAAGGGGACGAGTTCGGTGGTGGCCACGGC
>CAZKYJ010000289.1:5241-6458 GCA_964556355.1 uncultured Verrucomicrobiales bacterium
AGATGACGACGTCGAACCGGTTCCCCTCGCGGGTCGTGGTCACCCGTTCGATTTCGGTGGCCCCGTCGGGAAGGTAGCCGGTGATGTAGGCGAACCCTTCGACGGGGAACGACTCGAGGGAGAGGAACCGTACGCTTTCGATGATCGCGGTGCCGCGGATCGGGGGGCGCGGGGGGGCGGGGGCGGACGGCTGATCGACGGGGATGACGGGGGCGGGGGCGGTCGTCTCACAGCCGGCGAACAGGATTGGGGCAAGAGTTGCCAAGAGGATCGGGCGATGCATGGAGCGCGTTCGGTTTTCGATATGCTAGGGTTTACGGAATCTTGGTGGAAAGCAACCTCGGAGGTGATATTGGAGGGTGAGATTCTGCGAGGGCGTTCTAGGATGTCTCCATGAGTGAGCAGGAAAACTCGATGGTGCGCTACAGTCTTGGAGGAGGTTCAGGGGGGGCGCTCGAGATTGTCCGGGGCGACGTGCCGGTCCCGCAGCCGGGGACGGGCGAGGTGCTGGTGCGCGTCCGGGCGTGTTCGTTGAACTATCGCGACCTCCTGATGCGCGAGGGGCAGAGCGCGTCCTCGGCGTCCGATGGCGGGGTCGTGCCTCTCTCGGACGGGGCGGGCGAGGTCGCAGCCGTTGGCGAAGCGGTCGTCGGCGTTGCGGAGGGAGACCGCGTGGCGGGCTGCTTCTTCGCGGACTGGCAAGATGGTCGCTTTTTCATGCGCTACCACGGGGCGGCACTGGGTGGTTCGACGGACGGGATGCTGGCGGAGTATGTGGTCTTGCCCGCCGGAGGTGTGATCCCGATTCCCGAGCACCTGAGTTTCGCCGAGGCGGCCTGCCTCCCGTGTGCCGGCCTCACGGCGTGGAGCGCCCTCGTGGAGCGGGGCCAGCTGGCGGCCGGGGAAACGGTGCTGGTCCTGGGTACCGGGGGCGTTTCGGTGTTCGCCCTGCAGATCGCGACGGCGATGGGCGCCAAAGTCATCGTCACTTCGAGCAGCGAGGACAAGCTCGCCCGTGCCAAGGAACTGGGCGCATGGGAGACGGTGAACTACCGGTCGGTGCCAGAATGGGATCGTGCGGTCTACGAGCTGACGGACAAGCGTGGTGCGGACCACGTGATCGAGGTTGGTGGCCCCGGGACGCTGGGACGTTCGATGAACAGCGTGGCCGCCGGAGGGCAGATCGCTCTCATCGGAGTACTGACCGGAAAGGGCGC
>CAZKYJ010000290.1:0-6453 GCA_964556355.1 uncultured Verrucomicrobiales bacterium
CGCGAAGATGGTCAGGGCGATCCCCCAGCCGATAACGAGGAACCGGGAGAGAGCGACCCCTTTCTTAGCCTGGGCTTCGCCATCGTCGCCCCCGCGCCCCAGAAGCGAGACGGTCGTCTGGGAGAGGGCCGCCAGGATCGAGTCGAGGCTGGAGATCGCCGCGGCAAACACCCCGGCCAAAATGAGCCCTCTCAGACCGATCGGTAAGGTCGTCGTGATCCACGTGGGGAAGACCAGGTTTCCGTCGCTGGCGAACAGCGCGGCTTCGCCTTCCGATGGCGGGTGAGCCTGATAGAAAACGTAGAGTCCCGCGCCCACCGCCAGCATCAGGAGGGTCAGCAGCTGGCCGAACGAGCTAAAGATGATCGCCTTGCGGGCGTCGCCCGCCCCCTTGCAACAGAACATGCGCTGGGCGTTGAGCTGATCGACGCCGAAGGCGCTCAGGTTCAGGAACGGCACGGCGAGAAGCGCCACCCAAAGGGTGAACTCGACGGCGGGATCCGTCGTCAGATTCACTAGCCAGAGCTTGTTCTCGCCGCCGTCGACCCCGCCCTCCTTCCATAGCGCGTCGATCCCCCGCCCACCGGACGCAACCTCCCAGAACTGCCCCCACCCCCCGTCGAGGTGTCCCAGAATCCACGAAAGCGCGACGATTCCTCCAAGTGCGAAGAGGAAAAACTGCATGACGTCAGTCCAGATCACTGTCCGCATCCCCCCCATCAGCGTCCACCCGACGGCGAAGACGCCGATGATGGCGATACACAGCTCGAAGCTGACGGCGTCGGGCAGGATCACGCGTAAAGCCAGCGCTGCGACCAGCACCCGCACGCTTTGGCCAAGGATGCTACCGATCCAAAAAATCGCCGTTGCGAGGCGCTTCACCCCTTCGCCGAGGCGATGGCCCATGAAATCGTAGGGGCTGTAAATATCCTGCTCGTAGTAAACTTTGACGAAGAACAAGCCCACGAGAATGCGCGCTAGGATCGATCCGAGTGCCCATTGCAGGTAGGTGAAGTCCCCTCCCGCAGCAAACACCCCCGCGGGCACCCCGACAAAAGTGATGCCGCTGATCTCCGTGGCGATGATGCTGCCGGTGACGGCCTGCCATGGCAACGTCCGTCCACCGAGGAAGAAATCTTTGATGGAGGCCTGCTTTCCTTTCAGCAGGTGCCCGACCAGGGTAGTGAGCGCGAGGTAGCCAAAAACGACGGTCCAGTCGATCCAGGTGAAGAATTGGTTGATGGGGATCTCGTCGGCGGGCATGGGATGCAAATGGGGAGCGCGGCCAGTGTGCACGCCGCCCCCTTGATTGTCGAGCGGCGTGATTCATCCTATGCCCATGCCCCACGCCGCACCGACCGATCTCATCCCCTTGCTCCACCGCCGCCTCGAGGTGATCGCCGACACCGGCTGGCGCGAGCGCGATCCCGAAGCCCAGCTGGCGGAGCTCCAGCGGGTCGGCACCGAGCTGATGGAGCGCCACGCGGCACTGAAAGGACACCTCCCCGCACGGCTCGATCATTTTCTCACGCAATGCTCCTACGACAAGGCGCTCGCTCTCCTGGAAGGGAGGTCCCGGTGATCGGCCGTTCGCTCGCAATCGCCGTGATGCTCGGCACCGCCTCCGCCGAAAACGGCGCCACCATCCACCAGGCGCCCAGGCCACTCCCCGAGGGAGCCGAGACGGAAGACTGGCCGCGCTTCCTCGGCATTCGCGACGAACCGGTCTCCGGCGAAACCCACCTCGCGCACAGCTTCCCCGAAGAAGGGCCCCCGCTCGTCTGGGAATTCGCGCGGGGCACCGGCTACACCGCCCCCGCCATCGTCGGCGACCGCCTCTTCACCTTCCACCGGATCGGGGACGCCGAAACGCTCGACTGCCTCGATCCGGAAACGGGCGCGGTGCATTGGAGCGCCTCCTACCCCATCGACTACCAGGATCGCTACGGCTACAACAACGGCCCCCGCGCTAGCCCGGTGGTCGCGGGCGACAAGGTTTACACCTACGGCGTCTCGGCGGTGCTCACCTGCCGCGCGGTCGCGGATGGCCGCACGCTCTGGCGGCGCGACCTCCGCGCGGACTACCATGTGCCCCAATACTATTTCGGTTCCGGCCCGTCGCCCCTCGTCATGGGCGATCTCCTCATCCAGAATGTCGGCGGCGACGCCACCGTCGTCGCCTTCGACCGTTCGACCGGCGAAACGCGCTGGGCGACGAAGACCGACTGGGGTGCCAGCTACGCGTCGCCCATCGCCACCGAGCTGCACGGGCGGCCGGTCGTGCTGGTGTTCGCCGGCGGGGAAAGCGACCCTCCAACCGGCGGCCTCCTCGTGCTCGATCCCGCCACCGGCACCGTCCACGACCGCTTCCCCTGGCGCGCCACCAAGCGGGAGTCGGTCAATGCCTCCACGCCGCTCGCCTTGCCCGGGAACCGCGTTTTCATCTCCGAAACCTACACCGAAGGTGGGGTGCTCCTGCAGTTCGACGCGCAGCTGAAAGCTTCCGTCATCTGGGAGAACAACGACGCCCGGTTCCACTGGACGACCCCGGTGACCGATGGCGAGCACCTCTACGGGTTCACCGGGCGCAACGAACCGGACGCCGAACTGTCCTGCTTCCGCCTCGCGGACGGCGAACGCCTCTGGGCGGAGACCCTCTCGTGGGAGACCGAGCTTTTCGGGGGGCGCCCTTACACCCTCGACTTCTGGCGCGGCTGGGTCATGCAGGCCGATGGGTCCTACCTGGCGCTCGGAGAAATGGGCACGCTCGCCTGGCTCGATCTCTCCCCGGACGGCGCCCGGGTGCTCGCGAGATCCCAGCCGTTTCTCGCCCGCGAAAGCTGGACTCCGCCCGTCATCCACCGCGGCCTGCTCTTCCTCGCCCAGAACACCGACGACATGCGCACGAAAGGGGGCTCACGCCTGCGGTGCTACGATCTCCGAGGGAACTGAGCCCACGCATTCACTCCCTCGGCCGGGACGGGTCGTAGTAGATCTTCACCTCCGCCTTCTCGCCGCCGAGGATCTCCTGGGCGCGCTTGAGGGCGTTCCTCGTGGAGACGTTCGGGTTGGAGGGCGATCCCATGAACAGGTTCTCGCGCCCTAACACACCTACCACCCCCGAGTTCTTCAACACCCGGTAGACCTCCTTCATCGCGCCGCTGACGATAAGGTACCGGTCGTTCTCGCGCAGCGTCAGGATGAGCTCCTCCAGGGCCATGACGCTCGTCGCATCCAGGTGGTGGGCGTTCTTCATCCGCAGGATGATCACCTTCAGGCTGGGGTCGTTCACCGTCCGCTGGATCTGGGTGCGGAACAGCTCCGCCGCCCCGAAGAAGAGCGCCCCCTCGACGTGGACGATGGAGATCGATGGGTTCTGCCGCTCCTGGGCCTTGCCGTCACGCTCGCGCAGGTTCCCGTGCTCGTTGAACTCGTACTCGACGAGCTCGGGGCGGCTGGACTTGCGCAGGTAGAGCGCGACCGACACGCCGACACCGACGAAAATCGCCACGTGCAACGGCATGATCAGCGTCGAAATCACGGTCACCACGAGCGTGACGGCATCGCTCTTGGTGGCGGCGAGACAGATCCGGACGTTCTTCCGACTGATGAGCGAGAGCGCGATCCCGATGACCAGCGCGGCGAGGCAGGCTTTGGGCACATATTGGATGGCCGGACCGAGGGTGAAGGCGCCGATGGCACACAGCAGGCCGCAGATGATCATGGAGACCTGGCTGCGCGCCCCGCTCTCATAATTCAAGGCCGAGCGGGTGAGCGACCCGGAGCACGGCATCCCACTGAGCAGGCCGCACGCGACGTTGGCCGCCCCGAGGCCAACCATATCCTGGTTCAAATTCGGGCGGTCGCCGGTCTTGGCCGCCAGGGATTTACCCATCACCGAGTTCTCCAGCGAGGCGAGGAAGGCAACGGCAAAGGCGACCCCGGAGAGCTGGCTCACGATCGCCCACAGGCCGGTGGTGGCAAAATCGGGGTAGCTCGGGAGGAGGTCGCTCGGTTCGAACGCCGTGAAGGTCGCGACCTCGATCCCCCACCGACGGCCGAGCCCCGACAGCCCGGAGACGACCACCAGCACGATGGCGAAGACGGGCCACCGGGGAAACGATCGCTTGAGCCCGAAATAGAGCGCGAAGGTCAGCACGCTGACCCCGAGCGTCGGCAGGTGCATGCTGGGAACGTTGAGGACGGTGGCTTTGACGATGCTAAAGAAGCCGGATGCGCCGCCCTCCAAGGTGAACGAGATACCGAGGACGTGCCGGAGCTGGTTGCCGATGATGAGGATGGCCGCCCCCGTAAGGTAACCGACCACCACGCTCCGGCTGATGTATTGCACCATGTCGGCCATCCGGAAAAACGCGCCCAGCAACAGCAATATCCCCACCATGAACACCAGCACCGGCATCATCGCGCGATCCGCCATCAGGGGCACGGCGGAGAGAGAACTGAACACCATGAAAGCCGTCGCGTTGGTCGGGCCGACTGCCGTGTGACGGCTCCCCACCAGCATGGGCGCCACCAGCGCCGCCACCGCCGAACAGGTGATCCCATAGACGATGGGAAGCCCGGCGATGATCGCGTAGGCCATGCCTTGGGGAAACGCGAGCAGTGCCACGTTGATCCCCGCACGGGAGTCGTCGAAAAACGCACCACCCGAGTATCCCCGCAAAGATGCCCCCAGCGGGAACAGGCGCAGGGCACTGCCGTTCCAGTAGTCACGCGCCCCGGCCACGAGCTTGGCGGTGAATCGGGAGAACGTGGGCACATGTTAGACTACCCACCTGGCTCCGCCATGCAAGGGTGCGCCGGGGCGCGCATCGATTTTTGCCACGGCCGGTTCCCCTCCGTATGCTTACGGCGTGCGAATCTATGACGTGGCCATCGTCGGAGCGGGACCCGCGGGCACCTCCTGCGCGCTCGCCTGCGCCCGCGAGGGGCTCGAGGTCCTCCTCCTCGAGCGATCCCTCTTCCCCCGGCACAAGGTGTGCGGCGATTGCCTCAACCCCTCGTGCTGGGACGTGTTCGACGCGCTCGAGCTCTCCTCTGCTGTCCGGCAGCTCCCCCACGAACGGCTCCATGCCGTCCGTTTCGAAGGGGCCGATGGGACGGGGACGGAAATCCAATTGCCCGACGGCGACCGCGGAGAAATCACCGTCCGCCGCGAGGATCTCGACGCCACACTCCTGACCGCCGCCACGAACTCCGGCGTCACCGTGCGCCAGGGCGCGCGCGTCAAGCAGGCCGCCCGACTCGGCAGCCACTGGGCTCTCGATACCGAGGACGGATCCCACCTCGCCGCCAAAATCGTCGGCGCCGACGGGCGGAATTCGACGCTCAGCCGGCTCCTCCGCATCGCGCCAAGCCAGTCGACCCGCCGCATCGCCATCCAGTCCCACGTCCCGCTCGCTCCCGACTACCGCCATCGCGTCGCCCTCCGCCTCCTTCCGGAGGGCTATTGCGGTATCGCCCACCTCCCCGACGAGCAGATGAATGTCTGCCTCGTCAGCGCTCCGAAAGACCTGACTGCCGTCCGCTCCTGGGCCGAATCGGCATTCTGCCTCGACGCGGACAAGGCCGCTTGGCACAGTATCGCTCCCCTCTCCCGCAAATCCGTCTCGCCCACGCCTTTGCCGGGCGTTCTCCTCGTCGGCGATGCGGCGAGAGTCGTCGAGCCCTTTACCGGGGAGGGGATCTACTACGCACTCAAAACCGGGACCCTCGCCGCCGCCTCCCTCGCCGAGGCAATGCGCGACCCCTCCCAAGAAAGCAACGCCCTCGCCGCCTTCCGCAGCGCGTGCCGCGCTGCCTACCGCGACCGGCTCTGGGTCAACCACCTCGCCCGTGCCGCCGTCACCCGCCCGTCCCTCGGCCGCGCGGCCCTCGCCGTCGGCGCCGCCTACCCCAACGTCCTCCGCCTCCTCACCGCAAAAATCGCCTCCCCTTAAGATTCATCCATTGATTTTGTTCTATAGGCTGTTATATAGGCTGGCATTTTATTGTTGCATTGTATCGGGAGGATTTTGAAGGACATGCGAATCTTGGGCGCAGACGCGATTAATCACTATCACATTGTCAGCAGGATCGTGGATCGCCGCATTGTGATGGGGGTGCGGGAGAAGCGGGTGTTCCGTGACATCCTCCGGCGGTTGGCCGACTTTTGCGGTGTGGAGTGCCTGACATTCTGCCTGATGGGAAACCACTTTCACGTGCTCGCCGGCATTCGCGATGGGGAGCGTGAGGAATTTGAAGAGGCAGTGCGCTCGGGATGCCTGGACTCCGAACTCTGTCGTCGTATCGCTGCTCTCTACGGACGGGAGCGTGCGGCTGAAACTGCCCGGCAACTGGGGGCGTTGCGGGCGGCGGGCGACGCCCCTGCGGCAGGGGAACTCTTGGAACCACTCGTCGCCCGGATGAATTCGCTTGCCGTTTTCGCCAAAG
>CAZKYJ010000291.1:0-6445 GCA_964556355.1 uncultured Verrucomicrobiales bacterium
TTTTGAAGGCGCTGGAGGAAGCGGGGCTCGCCGACAACACCATCATCGTCTACTCGGCCGACAACGGCTACTACATGGGGAACCGCGGCTTCGCGGGCAAGTGGTCGCACTACGAGGAATCGCTGCGGGTCCCCCTCATCGTCGCCGACCCCCGGGTGCCCGAGTCCCGGCGCGGACGCGTCACCGATGCCCTGGCCCTCAACCTCGACCTCCCCTCCTCGTTCCTCGACTGGGCGGGCATCGAGATCCCCGGGCGCTACCAGGGGCGCAGCCTCGCTCCCGTGATCGGCGGCCCGACGCCCGCCGACTGGCGCACCGAGACGTTCCACGAACACTTCGCCGTCCGGAACCGCATCCCCGCCTTCGAGGGAATCCGGACCGGGGAGTTCAAATACGTCCGCTACATCGACGAGGAAAACTACGAGTTCCTCCACGACCTGAAGAGCGATCCCAACGAACTTACCAACCTCGCGCGCGATCCGCTGCACGCCACCACCTTGGCCGAAATGCGCGCGCGGACCGACCGGCGCGTGGCCGAGCTCGGCGGCGCGCTCGCCCCGTTGGACGGCAGATTCCAGCGCTCGACCGCCCCCCACCCGGAGGCCGCAGCGGCCGTCACCGACAAGCCTGGCGCCGACGGATTTGTCGAGCTCCTCAAGGGCGACCGCCTGCACAACTGGAGCGGGGATCCACGCTACTGGTCGATCGAGGACGGGGTGCTCACCGGCGTCACCGACGGCTCGCTCGAGGCGAACCAGTTCCTCACCTGGAAGGGCTCGACGGTGCAGAATTTCGACCTGCACGTGAAAGTCAAAGTGAGCCCCGGCGGCAACAGCGGCATCCAGTACCGCGGGCTTTCCCGCCCCGATCTCGGGCTCGACATCGTCACGGGCTACCAGTGCGACGTCGTCGCCGATGTCCCGGAATACAACGGCATGCTCTACGAGGAACGTGGCCGCCGCATCCTTTCCCACACCGGCGAGAAAGTCATCGTCGCCCCCGACGGCCAGCCGTGGGTCATCGGGCAGATGCCGGTGAAAGAATTCGCCCCCGGCGAGTGGCACGATTACCGCATCCTCGTCCGCGGGAACCACCACCAGCACTGGATCGACGGGCACCCCACCGCCGACCTCATCGATCTCGACGAGAGTGGCCGCGCTCTCGAAGGCGTCCTCGCCGTGCAGGTCCACGTTGGCCCCGCGATGGAGATCCAATACCGAGATTTTCGCATCAAGCACCTTCCCGACGACCTCCCGCTCGAATCGGCCGAGCACCACCCCATCCCCGCCGGTGCCTATGGCGTCCGCCCGCAGGGCAAGCTCCCCGCTGATTGGCAGCCCCCCGTCTTCGGGGGGGCGCGCGGGCCGGCGGAGCGGTGACCTCGGCGGGAGCCGTCCGGAGAGCAGGCTCCCTATCCCCGATAGGCAGTCATGTCCGCCCCCGTAGTGAGCACGCCATGAAAGCGTTCCCCCTCGTCCTCGCCTTGCTCCTCGGCGCGTGCCTGACCGCCGCCGCCGGACCGCGGAAGCAGCCGAACCTCATCTTCGTCCTCTCCGACGACATCGCCCAGGGGGATCTCGGCGCCTACGGGCAGCAGCTCATCCAGACACCGAACCTCGACCGGCTCTGCAACGAGGGGACCCGCTATCTCTCCGCCTACACTGGCACCAGCGTCTGCGCGCCCGCGCGCACCTCGTTCTTCACCGGCCTCCACATGGGGCACAGCCCGACGCGTGCCAACCGCGAGGTCAAACCGGAGGGGCAACGTCCCCTCCCCGCCGACACCGTGACCATCGCCAAGGTCTTGAAATCCGCCGGCTACCGTACCGCCACGATGGGCAAGTGGGGCATGGGCATGTTCGACACCACCGGCAGCCCGTTCGAAAATGGGGTCGACCACTTCTTCGGCTACAACTGCCAACGCCACGCCCACAGCTATTTCCCCACCTATCTCTACGACGACGCCGAGCGCTTCGAAATCCCTGAAAACGCCGGTGGCAAGCAGGCGGTCTACGCCCAAGAACTCATCCAACAGGATGTTCTCCGCTGGGTCGATACCAACGCGGACGCACCGTTTTTTCTCTTCTATGCCATCACCTTGCCCCACGGGAAGTTCGAGATCGATGACCAGGGGATCTACAGGGACAAGCCGTGGAGCGAGAAGGAGAAGAACTACGCCGCCCTGGTCACGCGCATCGACTCGGACATCGGCGCCCTGGTCAAGCTGCTGGAGAAGAGGGGGATCGCCGAGGACACCCTCATCGTCTTCTCCGGCGACAACGGATCGTCGTTCGATCCCGACACCGCCATCGGCCGGCGCTTTGACCAGACGATGGGCGGCAAGCTCCGCGGATTCAAGCGCGGCATGTACGAAGGGGCGCTCCGCCAGGCCGCCTTCGCCTGGTGGCCAGGCACCGTCCCCGCCGGGCGCGTGACCGACGAGCCCTGGGCGTTCTGGGACCTCCTCCCGACCTTTGCCGAGCTGGCCGGCGCCGGGATACCCGACGGGTTCGAACCCGACGGCCGCTCGTTGGTCGGGTTCCTCAAAGGCGGCCCCGCCCCCGAGCGCGACTACTTCTACTGGGAGCTCCACGAGGGGAGAAACTCGATCCAGGCGCTCCGTTGGGACGACTGGAAAGCCGTCCGCCCACGACGTGGCGGCCCGGTCGAGCTCTACGATCTGGCGAACGATCTCGGGGAAACGACCGATCTCGCGGCGGCGCGCCCGGAGCTCGTCGCCCAAGCCGTCGCCACCATGAACGGGGCGCGCACGGCCGATCCCGACTGGCCCGACCCGGCCGTGAAGTAGGACGGCCCGGAACCCCGCTCCCCCGGCAGGGCAGGCACTGTCAAAGACGGGCGGCGACCCCTGTTGACGCGCCGCTCGGGCTGCGGCTTTTTAGGGTTTTGCCCGGTTTCTTCGGACTCACTCGTTTTCCCCATGCCCCAGCCACTTCAGCTTCTGTCCCTCGCCCTTGTCACCCTCGGCCTCAGCGGGGCTGCCATGGCCGTCACGCTTGAGGAACTCAACCAGCGGGCCAAGGATTTGCCCACGGTGCCAGAAGCAGAGCTGCCGCCCCTGGGCAACGAGCGGGAGGCATTTCAGGGCACCGTCCACCACCCGGGGCTGGTCGCGCACACCTGGGTCCGGTTCCCCTTTGTCGAGAATCCCGGCAGCTTGGGTATCGACAAGCACGGACGGGTGTTCGTCGCGGAATCCCACCGGTTCTGGCACGGCGTGCCGGATCTCCGCGGGGCCAACGAACTCATCCGGGGCGATTTTCAATCGGTCACCGTCGAAGACCGCCAGCGGCTCTACGAGGCACACTACGGGCGCTTTCCCGCCGATTTTTTCACCCGTGTGGCCGACCGGATCATCCGCTTGGAAGACCGGGACGGGAATGGGGCCGCCGACCACCGGACCCTCTTCTCCGACCACTTCGACCAGCCGCTCGACGGGCTGGGTTTCTCGATCCTCCCGGAAGAAGACGCCGTCTACTTCACTTGCATCCCCCATCTTTGGAAACTGACCGACGCCGACGACGACGGCGTCGCCGATTCCCACGAGAGCCTCGTGGATGGCTTCGGAGCCCGTGTCTCGTTCATCGGTCACGACCTTCATGGCATCACCCGTGGTCCGGACGGCATGCTCTACTTCTCGGTCGGTGACCGAGGGTATCACGTGACCACGCCGGAGGGCGAGACCTTTTCCGGCCCCGGTCGGGGGGCGATCTTCCGCTGTCACTCTGACGGGAGCGGCTTCGAGGTTTTCTGCACCGGGCTCCGCAACCCGCAAGAACTCGCCTTCGACGATTTGGGGAACCTTTTCACCTTCGACAACACCGGCGACATCGGCGACGAGGCGCGCATGGTCTACGCGCTCGAGGGCTCGGATTCTGGTTGGAACATGGCGCACCAGTCCGCGCACCACTACCGGGAGGCGCTCGACTGGGGGGCCTTCCATCCGGAGGTTTCCGTGTGGGTCGCGGAACAGATGTTCGAGACCTACACCGAAGACCAGCCGCAGTGGGTCTACCCGCCGGCCTCCCACGTGGCAAACGGCCCGTCCGGGGTGACCTTCCTCACCGGCGAGGCCTTGCCCGCCGACCTCCGTGGCAAGTTTCTCCTCGCGAACTACCGCGGCGCGCCAACCAACTGCACGGTCCTCACCGTCGGCATCGAACCGGTCGGAGCCGGCTACCATGCCGTGTCCGAAGACGTCCTTGTCGAGGGCGTCGGCGTCAGCGATGTCGAGCTCGGGTTCGACGGCAACCTCTACCTCTGCGACTTCGGCGGCGGGTGGGAGGTGAACTCGCAAGGGGCCATCCACGTGCTGGCCCCGTCCGACGGAGCGCTCCGCGCCGCCGGGCAAGCTTCGGCACAAGAATTCGCCGGCGGCTTGGGCGAGGAGCCCGTGGACGCCCTCGTCGCGCTCCTCCACACCCCGGACCGACGGATGCGGCAGCTCGCGCAGTTCGAGCTGGCGTCGCGCGGGGAACCCGGCCGGGCGGCGCTCGTCGCCCTGGCCGGCGATCGGGAGGCCGCCCTCGTCCCCCGCCTACACGCGATCTGGGGACTGGGGCAGCTCGGCGCAGGCGGGAAGCTGCTCCCGCTGGCAGAGGACCCCGCGCCCGAGATCCGGGCGAACGCCGCCAGGACGATCGGGCTCCTCCGCGAGCCGGGCGCCCGCGACCAGTTGGTGACACTGTTAGGCGACCCATCGCCCCGCGTGCGTTCGCTGGCGGCCATCGCCCTCGGTCGCGTCGCCGAAAAAGGTGACACCGCCGCGATCTCCGCACTCTATGGCATGGCCGAAGACACCGGGAAAGCAAAGCTCGACCCGGTGCTCCGCCACAGCTGCCTCGCCGCCCTCGACCAGGTGGGAACCATCGGCTCGGCCGTCGCCCGCGCGACCGCCGGCGCGCTCGAGGTACGCATGACCGCGCTGCTCTACCTCCGCCGCCAGGCGAGCGAGGCCCTGGCCGTATTTCTCGATGACCCCGATCCTCGCATCCGCCGGGAAGCGGTGCGGGCGATCTACGACACCCCGGCCATCGACGGACCGGCGGGCGCCGCGTTGGCGGAGCGCACCGGCCCCGCCGCGGAAGTGCCGCCGCCCGTCCAGCGGCGCCTCGTTGCCGCAAACTACCGGCGGGGCGGTGCCGGGAGCGCGCGGCGCCTGGTCGCCATCGCCGGCGATTCGACCTTCGCTCCCAGCGTGCGGGCTGCGGCGCTACACGGGTTGCAACTCTGGGAGCAGCGCATCGACACCGACCCGGTCAGCGGTGACTACCGGCCGTTGGTCGACGGCGGGCGCACGATGCCTGAATTGGGTGCCGCGATCGACGGGGACCTCCGTGCCTTGCTGGCCACCGACCTCCCGCCCGCCCTGGCGGCCCTGGCCCTGCAACTCGCCGACGCCAGCTCGGTCTCCATCGAGCAGGCGACCCTCCGCGGGCTGGTGACGAACGCCCAGCTCGCCCCGCCGGTCCGTGTTGCCGCGCTCGACAGCCTGGTCGGCGCCGCCGGGCAGGACGCCGCGGAACTCGTAGATTCACTCCTGGCCGACCCCGAGCCGGTGCTGGCCGCCGCCGCCATTCGGCACGGGTTCACGCTCGCCTCCGGATCCGTACTGGAGCGGGCCCGCTCGGCCATCAGTTCCGGCCCGCTCCCCGCCGCGCGCGCCGCCATCACCGGACTCGTCGCCGTCGCCCCTGCCGAGGCCATCGCCCTCTGGAACTCCCGCGATGAGTCCCCCCTGCGTCGCGAGCTCTGGCTCGACCTCTGGCTGGCGCTGCAGGCCTCACCCGATCCCGCCGCCAGCGCTGCCGCCGCCCAGTTCGCTGCCGCGTCCGCGACCGCGGTGTTCTCTCTCAGCGAGACGGGCGGCATCCCAACGCGCGGCGAAGCCGTCTTCCGCAACCAGGGCGCCTGCCTCCAATGCCACAAAATGGGCGCCGACGGCGGGATCCAAGGCCCCGCACTGACCACGATTGGAGCACGCTTGTCCCCCGCCAAGCTCGTCGAGTCGCTGGTGAACCCCAGCGCGGAAATCGCCGAGAACTACGGCCTTTCGACCATCTCGCTCAACGATGGCACCGTGATCACCGGCCGCGTCGCGGGAGAATCCCCCGATACGATCTCCGTCGTCGCCTTCGACGGGAAGCCCGCGGAGCTCCCCCGCGCGACCGTCGCCCAGATCACGCCCCCGATCTCTGCCATGCCGCCGCTCGGAGCCTCGCTGCCACCCCGCGATCTCCGCGACCTCGTCGCCTACCTCGCGAGCCGCACCGGGGACTCGCAGCCGGGGGGTGACGATGCCGCCAGCCACGGAGAGGACATCGCGAAGTAGCGCGCTCCGATCGCGTGGCGGCGGGCGACCGCCCACGGCCACGCGTCATCCGCCTATTTCTTTTCCAACAAGAACCAGGTCATATCATCTTGG
>CAZKYJ010000292.1:0-6443 GCA_964556355.1 uncultured Verrucomicrobiales bacterium
TCGATGATCCCGACGGCGCCCGTATAGCCTCCGGCGATCAGCTGGCCGATGAGGGCTTTCTCGTGGCTGCCGGCGCCGATGGGCAGGATTTTGGGATCTCCGCCGGGCACCATCCCATTGAGGTTCACGCAGAGGAGACGCTCGCCCATGAGGGCGAGGTCGGCGGGGAAGCTGGCGATCCGGTGGTGGGCGTGGTGGAAATTGTAGACGATACCGACGTGGGATAGCCCGCGGGTGCGGAGGGCATCGCAGACGGCCACGAGGTTCTCCGGGTCCCCTCCCCAGCCTCCGTGGTTGTAGAGCCCGAACGCGCTCCCGAGAGCGCCGGCTTCCCGGGCGGCAGGTTCCAAGGCGTCGGCGGCGGCCGCGACGCGCGCGGCCTGGTCGTCGCCGGCCGGGCTGGGTGCGGTCATCCAGATTTGCGGGGCGATGGCGTTTTCTTCAAAGAGGCTGAAGGCACTGGGCTCTCGCCCCCAGAAGGCGAAGAACTCGATGCCGTGCTCGTGGTAGGCGGCGATCTCGGCGGCGAAGGTCGGAACGTGCTCGGCGCGCCAATCGTAGGCGCAGCGGCGGAGCCCGAGGTCGACGAGCATGCGCGCCCGGGCGTCAGGACCGCGCTTGGCGGAATCGAACGGCACGATGCACCAGGCAACCAGCGCCCCAGGCTCGAAATTCTCGGGAATCTCGACAGCCGATACCGGCACCAGTGCAAGAGCGGCAAGGAATAAGGAAGCGATCACGGGTCTCATGGGCAGCACCATCCACGGTTGCGTACTACCGCAGCCGCCGCTAGAACTATCGTCCGGCTCCTCGCCGTCCCGATCCCCCCAATTCCCCCACCATGCTCGATTCCGCCCACCTTCGGAGGCGCTTCGTGGCGATCGCCATCGCCCCCATTCTCCCCCTCGTCCCACTGGCGGCCGCCGGTCCGGTCATTTCCGAGTTCATGGCATCGAACGCGACCACGCTGGCCGACGCGGACGGCGAGTTCAGCGATTGGATCGAGCTGCACAACCCGGACGCCGCCCCCGTTTCTCTGGCTGGCTACCACCTGACCGACGATGCAGCGGAACTGAACAAGTGGACCTTTCCCGCCGTCACGCTGCCTCCGGGCGGCTACCTCGTCGTCTTCGCCTCGGACAAAAATCGCACCGATCCGGCAGACGAACTGCATACGAGCTTCCGCCTCGGCGCGGGCGGCGAATACCTCGCGCTCGTCGCCCCGGACGGCACCACCGTGGTGAGCGAGTTCGCCCCCGTCTACCCGCCGCAGTTCGAGGACGAATCGTTCGGCCCGGGCGCGCCCGACAAGGAAGGCCAGGTCGATCTCACCCCCGTGTGGGATTTTCCCAACAACTACGCCAACGTCTGGCTCTCCGGCACCCAACAGGCCACCCTGAACGGGGGCTCGGACAACATCGACTCGGGAACGGGCGCCCCGTTCACCCAGTTCTACATGTGGTTCGATCTCTCCGCCCGACTCGCCTCGATCGCCCCGGGGAGCACTGTCGACGCGGCCACGATGGAATGGAGCGGCGCGGTCAACCCTTCGATCTTCGGCAATACCGCCATCGATTCCGAACTCGGCATCTTCCCGGTCCCGGACGCCAACAAGGGCATCGATACCATTGCGGCAAGTTTCAGCGGCAGCGGCAGCGAGATGGCCGACTACTACGCCGCCCACGACGCGGTCAGCGCCTACACCGCCGCGCCCGGCCAGACCCCCGTGACCGTCTGGGATATCACCGCCCTCGTGCAGGACTGGGTCGACAACCCGGACGCCCCCCAACGGGGGCAGTTCATGATCCTCAACGACCAGCGCCCCATGCACATGGAATGGGACGTCGATGCGACCAACAAGCCCGTCCTCACCGCGACCGCCACCACCTCCGGCGGGATCGCCGCGCCACCCGCCAATGTCTACTTCGACATGCCTACACCGGGTGCCGCCAACTCGGGCGGACAGCTGGCCGGTCCGATCTTCGGCGACGTCACCGAGAACCCGCCCCAGCCGGTCTCGGGAGCCCAGGTCGTCACCGCCGAGATCGCGGGATCGTCCCAGCCGGTGAGCGCGGTCACCGTCCACTACCGGCTCGGCTTCGGCGGCGAGGTGAGCGCCCCAATGGCCGACGACGGTACGGGCGTGGATGCCACGGCCGGCGACGGGATCTACAGCGCCGCCATCCCGGCCACCCACATCGCGCCCGGAGAGATGACCCGCTGGCGTTACGTGGCGCGGGACGCGCTGGGCGTCGAGACCCGGGAGCCCGCCTTCCGCGACCCGCTCGACTCGCACCAGTATTTCGGCACGGTCGGCCATGACCCGGGCATCGAGTCGAACCTTTCCGTCGTCCACTGGTTCGTGCAGGACCCCGGAGCCGCCGGGAACCTTTCCGGCACCCGGGGCGCGCTCTACTATCTCGGCGAGTTCTACGACAATATCTATTTCAACCGGCACGGGCAATCGACCGGCAGCTTCATCAAAAAGAGCTACAACATCGACTTCAACAAGACCCAGCGCTTCCGCTGGAGCCCCGACGCCCCGCGCGTCGTCGATATCAACCTGCTGACCAACTGGGCGGACAAGTCGAAGGTGCGCCACGTGCTCGCCTACGAGATCATGCGGGAGTCCGGGGTGGCCGCCCATTTCGCCTACACCGTCCGCGTCGAGCAGAACGGCGAGTTTTTCAGCACGGCCGACTTTGTGGAAGACGGGGATGACGAGTATCTCGAGCGCGCCGGGCTCAACGACGATGGCGCCCTCTACAAAGTGTACAGCAACCGGCTCAACAAAGACGGGGGGGACGACGCGGACAGCGGCGTCGAGAAGAAGAACCGCCGCGACGAAGACAACGCTGATCTCCAAGCGCTGATCGACGGGCTCGACCTCAACGGGGCGGCGCTCGACGCGTTCATCCGTGACAACGTCGATATCCCGAAGTGCGTCAACCTTCTCGCCGCCAACTCCGTTATCCGGAACATCGATATGCACAGCAAGAACTGGTATATCTATCGCGATACCGGCAAGACCGACGAGTGGGCGATCCTCCCCTGGGATCTCGACCTCTCCGCCGGGCGTGTCTGGAACTCGACCGACCGCTACTTCGACAACCGGATTTACACCGGCGGGCTCGTCGTCACGGGAACGGCCATCCGGCTGGTCTCCCAGCTTTTCGGCAATGCGGAGACCCGCCCGATGATCATGCGGCGGATCCGCACCCTGGCCGACCAGTTCTTGCAAGAGCCCGAGACGCCCCTCGAAGAGCGCTGGTACGAGCGGCGCCTCGACGAGCAGCTCGCCCTCATCGACCCGCCGGGCATCGTCCCCTCGGACGCCCAGCGCGACTTCGAAAAGTGGGGCTCTTGGCTCCAGGGCAACGGCAACCCGGTACCTTACACCAACCCCGACCCCGACGTCGAATCGATGGCCGAGGCCGTGGCCCGGTTCAAAGACGAGTACCTCGTCGGCCGCCGCGACGAGATCTACAACAACCAGACGGTGGGCAACGGCGGCGAGATCCCCCAGCCGCAGACCGACCCGCAGACCATCCTCTCGACCCCGCTCCTAGTCTCCGGGGCCGACGCCGAGTCGTTCGTCCCGGGCGACGGCTCGCTCGGCCTCACCTGGACGGGCGGCGACGAGCCGTTCGATGCCTCCGGCTGGACTGCCGGACCCACCGGCATCGGCTACGAGAGGGGCAACGGCTACCAGTCGCTCATCGCCACCGACGTCGGAGCCGCCATGGCCAGCAACGCGAGCATTTACATCCGCGTCCCCTTCGAAGTCGACGACGCCGCCGCCTTCGACCACCTGGAGCTCCGCATGATCTGGGACGACGGGTTTGTCGCCTATCTCAATGGCACCCCGATCGCGAATGACAATGCGGCGCTCCCGGTCACCTGGAACTCGACCTCGAACGGCAACGGCCCGGAGGCCAGCCCGGGGAACTTCAACGTCTACGATGTGACGGCCGGGCTCCCGTCGCTCCGCAGCGGGGAGAACGTCCTCGCCATCCACGGGCTCAACCAATCGATCGGCAGCAGCGACTTCATCATCGTGCCGGAACTCTACGGCGGCGAAACCCTCGCGTCCGAACCCGGCCAGCCGCGCCTCGCCTTCGGCGAAGTCGAGTTCAGCCCGGCTTCCGGCAACCAGGACGAAGAGTATTTCGAACTGCTCAACCCCTACGACATCGCCGTCGATATCTCAGACTGGCAGGTGGCCGGTGCCGTGCGCTTCACCTTTCAACCCGGCACGGTCATCCCTCCCAACGGCACGCTCTACGTGAGCCCGGACATCAACGACTTCCGCGCCCGCGCCACGAGCCCGACGGGTGGCGAGGGGCTCTTCGTCCAAGGCGGCTACAGCGGCCACCTCTCGAGCTTCGGCGAAACCCTAACCCTCATCGATTCCGACGGCGCGGTGAACGCCACCAAGACCTACCTCGGCGCCCCGTCCGCCGCCCAGCTCTCCCTCGTGGTCAGCGAGATCATGTACCATCCGGTGGACGCGGACGGCGCCGCCGAATTCGTCGAGATCATGAACATCAGCGCGACGGAGACGCTCGATCTGACGGGCGTGCGCTTCACCGGCGGGATCGACTTCGACTTCACGGGATCCGCGGTGACAGCGCTGGCCCCCGGGGAGCGCGCGCTGGTGGTGCAGGACGCCACGGCCTTCGCCGCCCGGCACGGCGCCGGGCTGCCCGTGGCCGGGATCTTCGCCGAAACCAGCCGCCTGAACAACGGCGGCGAGACCCTCAAGCTGGAAGACGCCAGCAACGAAACGATCAAGGAGTTCACCTACAATGACAAGGCGCCGTGGCCGGAGACCGCCGCCGGGACGGGACCCAGCCTCGTGCTGGTCGCCCCCGAGCGGAACCCGGACCCTGACATCGCCACCAACTGGCGCGCCAGCACGCTCCCCGGCGGCAACCCGGGCGGGACGGATGCCTCCCCGTTCCCCGCCGACCCGCTCGGCGACACGGACGCCAACGGTATCACCGACCTGATCGACTACGCCATGGGCAACCACCTCGGAGACGGCCCGATCGCCGCGACCTTGGCCGTCGAGCCCTACGACATCGGCGGCGTGACGAAGGCGCTTCCGACCTTGCGCTACCCGATCAACCTCGGCGCCGACCGGGCGACCAGCGGCGTCGAGCTCTCCACTGACATGGCGGCATGGCAGGACGCCGGTGCCGCCATGGAGGTCGTGGGCATCGACGATCTCGGCGACGGCCGGGCGATGGTGACGGCCCGCATCAGCGGGCCGATGGCCGACGGGGAGACGATCTTCGTCCGGGTGCGGGTTGCGACGAACGAGTGATGCCGGGAGCGCGTGGCCGCGGCCCCACCACGGGGTCACGCGGTCCGGAGCTCGCTATCGAGCAAGGCCACGGCGGCGGCCACCGCCGGTAGTCTCTCGCGGGCGGCATCGAGGTCGCCGGACGTGGCGGCCGCGTCGAACTCGACGGCCTTCTGGAGGACCGATGGGGCGGCGTAGTTACCGACGAGACCGCGGAGCGAATGGGCAGCCGCTTTGAGGGCATCGGCATCGCGCGCCGCGAGCGCTTCGCTGGCCGCGGCGAGGTAGGTAGCAGACTCGGCGGCAAAGAGTTCGCTGAGCTGGGCGACGAGCGCCGGATCGTTGCCGAGCGACTCCGCGAAGGTGGCGCGATCGAAAACCGAACCGGCGGCGGCACCATCGGGGGGCACCTCCGCCGGCCCGCCCGGGGCGATGCCGGCCCTCTCCACCACGGCGTAGAGCTCGGCGGCGCGCACCGGTTTGGCCACGTAGTCGTCCATGCCGGCGTCCAAACATTCCCTGCGATCGCCCATCATCGCATTGGCGGTCATGGCGATGATGGGCACCGGCTCGCCGGAACGGGCGAGGATGCCGCGCTCGCGGATGGCGGCGGTGGCCTGGTAGCCGTTCATCTCGGGCATCTGGACGTCCATGAGGACGGCGTCGAACTCCTCGGCGGCGAGGATCTTCAGGGCCTCGAGACCGTTCTCGGCCACGACGACGGTATGGCCGCGCTCCTCGAGGAGCTTGGTAGCGACGAGCTGGTTGATGCGCCCGTCCTCTGCAAGCAGGACGTGCCGGCGAACGAAGGGGGCGCCAGCGTCGGCCACGGTGTCCCGGTCGAGCGAGCGAACCGAAGTGCTCAGGGCCATGCCGATGGCATCGAGGAGATCCGACTGGATAACGGGCTTGGTGAGGATGCGCTCCACGACGTCCCTGTCCTCCTGATCGAAATCGGTGATGCCGGAGACCGAGGAGAGGATGATGATCTTAGGGCCGGTCTTGTCGGGGAACCGCCGGCGGAACTCGGCGACGAACTCCGCCCCCGCCATGACGGGCATCATCCAGTCCAAGAGGACGAGCGCGAATGCCCTCCCCCCCCCGCCGGTGGGGCGGCCGACCTTCTCGAGGACAT
>CAZKYJ010000293.1:0-6432 GCA_964556355.1 uncultured Verrucomicrobiales bacterium
GTCGACGCGCTCGGGCTCCAGGTTGTAACCGATGTCGATGGTGAAGCCGGTCTCGGTGTAAAACGCATCCCACGGGCTGGAGCCCCAGTCGCCGACGTAGGCGAGGGTGAGAATGGCGGACGGGTCGAAGGCGGCGTCGCCGGGGTAGGTCTCGCCGCTGGCGGTCCAGGTGTAGTAGCTGGCGCTGTCGCTGGGGGCGGCGTCTTTTTTCACGAGCCCGGTGATGGTGACTTCGCCGAAGGGGGTCTGGTCGTGCCCCATGTTGATGGTGGGGGCGCTGGTGACGGCGCAGTTGTGAACCTCCAGCGAAGCGCCGCCGGGGGTCCAGATCTTGCAGGCGGTGTCGGTCGCGCCGAAGATGCTCGCGCCGTGGGTGCTGGACGCGTAGGGGAACAGGGTGGCGAGGGCCTCGATCTCGCCGATGGGCGTGAACTTGATCTCGATGCGGCGGTCGGCGGGGCGGTCTTCGAGCTTGCCCTGGGCGTCGCTGTTGACTTCGAAAGTATCTTCGAGAAAGTCGACGTTGACCGGTCCCTGGCTGTAGAAGGTCGCGGAATTGAAGGAGACGAGCCCCGGTTCGCGGAGGATGTTGGTTCGGTTCATGGGAAGACGGTTTTAGGTGATTAGGTTTTATGTTTTAGGTTGCTGTTTTAAAATTGCTGTTGTGGAATTGCAGAAGTGGATATTTCAGGACACGTCGAGGGATTCGATCCAGTGGCTGGCGTTCATGTCGGCTTTTTCCGCTGCGGCGCGGACGGTGACGGTGCCGGGGCTGAAGGGGGCGCTGTAGGCGGTGGCGTTCGGGTTTCCGCTGCCGGGGTAGCTGCCATCTGTGGTGTAGTAGATGGTCGCGCCGCTGGTGGCGCAGGTGAGGGTCACTTCGCCGGAGACGGCGACGGCGGTCACCTGGGCGACGCTGTCGACGCAGCCGAAGGAGGCGTTTGCCGCTTCGAAGAATACGAGATGGCCGCGTCGGCCTTTGACGCCCGCGTCGAAGATCTCTTGAACGGGGTTGGCGGGGCTGGGTTTCAACCCGGTGATGCGCTCGGCGATGTGCATCCGGTGAAAGAGTTGGACGAGCCGGGCGACGATCATGCCGCTGGTGAGGCCGGTTCCGTCGTCGCCCGCGTTCACGATCACGTCTTCTAGGATCTCGAAGGTGAGGACGATGTTCATCAACGGCGACGGGGTGTTGATGCTGGTCAGGCTCGGGACGTTGGACGCGAGAACGGTGATACACGCGCCGGTCTTGGAATTGCGGACGTTCTTCGGGCCGAGTTCGACTTTGTCGCGGTTTGCCATGTCGTGCTCGTCGTCGATGAGGATGGAGACTTCGTCGAGAAAGGTGTCGCCGAGAAGACGGTAGTAGGCGTCGTTCTTGATCTGGTCGAGCAGGTTGTCGGATGGGATAGCCATGTAGCAGGTAGGGTTTTTGCTATTTAGGTTGTCGGGTCGAGGGATTCGACGACGCTGGCTGTGAGGTGGCGCAGGTAGAGGGCGGAGGTCTGACGGTCTTTCAGCTCGGTGCGGACCATGGCCCGCTCGGGAACGGTGACGCGGCGGTCGTGGGCGCGAACTTTTACGCCGCCTCTGCGGGTGTGCCCCTTGACGCGAACGGTGCCGCGCCAGCCGAATTCGTGTGCGCCGAAGTAGGAGACATTCGACCCCATGGAGGCGGTCACGCGGATGTTCTGCCCTTCTTCGACAACACGGGCGGGGGCGCTGTTGAAGGAGCGGATCAACCGGCGGCTGCGGTGCCCGAGTCGATTCTGTGATACGGGGAAGGGACCGGTCCCGGTGAGTCGGTTGCGTTTGATGCGCGGCTCGGCGAGTGCGTTCGCGAGATCGAGCCCGTCGGCAAGGGCGCGGGCGACCTTCGGCGACATGGCTCCGTCGTTGTAGTAACGGATGTAGGCGTCGAGGTCTTCGTCGATCTGGATGTTGTAACTTTCTCGCGGCATGGGCTCAATCGCTAAACAATCTTTCGATAGCTTTTCAAAATGCGTTCGACTTTGGGGGCGAGATCGACTTCCGCCGCGTAGGCCCCGGTGATATCCTCTTCGCCGCCGCCGCCGTAGACTTTGCGGACGCGGGCTTCGTGGTCGACCTGGAGCGCCCAGGCGTCGAGCAGGTCGGCGGGCATGGTGGTCGCCCCGCTGGGGAGGGTTCCCGAAAGGTCGTCGCTGGTGTCGGTCCAGTAGCCGCCGGTGTAGGTCACGCGGATGTCGTCGTCCTGGTCGGCGGTGTAGTAGAGATGGAGGATGCCGGAGCGGGTGTTGATGCGGTCCCACTCGATAGACTCGTAGCTGTCGGCGGTGCTCTCGCGATGCTCGACGGTGGTCACGGTCTCGACGGGCGAGGCGGAGAGGAAGAGGACGCCGCTTCCCCCCGGAAAGGTCTCGACGATGCCCTCCCCCCGGACGAGCTGACGACCGGTGAACTGGTCGAACGTCGCCGCGACACTCTGCCCGATGGCGGTCAGGCGGGTATCGTAGCGGGTCAGGCCGGTGTTCTCGGGAACGAGAATGCGGGCCTTCAACTGGTCGAGGTGGAGATACATCTGGAGTTCTTAGTTCTTAGTTCTTAGTGCGTAGTTCCCGGGTGAGGGTAGCTAGACTTTTTCGACGAGGTCGCCGAGGTCTTTGAACCGGCTTTTAGAAATTTTGAAGGTGTCTTCCGGGGTGTATCGGACGCCGTCTTCGCGGATGCCGCCGGGCTTGGCGGGGCGGACTTCGACGAGGGCTTCGTCGTCGCTCTTTTGCGCCGGGGCTTTCTTTGCAGGTGCTTTCTTTTTGGCTGTCTTCTTCGCTGCCATGGTGGGTTTCCTTTCTGGTTGGTGTGCCGCTCCGGGGAATGGACCCCGGAGCGACAGCAGGTTGATAGTTTACGACGCGGCGGTGGTGAGGACTTCGAACGCGGTGGCGTCCTTGATCACGACCCCGGCACGGGCGCGGGCACGGAACACGGTCTTGTCGGCGGTGAACTGCGCTTCGGTGCTGGAGGCATACTCGAAGTCGCGGCGCACTCGCACGGCGAGACCCTGGCTGTCGCCGTAGACGGCGATCTCTTCGCTGACGCCGTCGGTCTTCGGGCAGGCGTTCGCGGTGACGACGGGCGTCCCGAGAATGGAGCCGATGCCACCGGGCGCAGGGGCCTCGACGCTGGTCAGGAAGATGGGGCGACCGTTGCTGTCCTTGATCTTCAGAAGTTGAACAAGAACCTGTGGGTGGAGCCACCAACGGGTGGTTGGCAGTTCGCCGAGGGCTTCATCGGCTCCCGCAACGAGTCCGACGAAGTCGTCGAAGTCGAGCGTGGCGATGGAGACATTCCCGGAGGCTGCGACGTAGGAGGTGCCGCCCTCGAAAATGCCGGTGAACTCGCCGTCGGTGGTGTCGTCGGTGCCGTCGGCAGCGAAGCACGACCAGTCCATGCGATAGCCGAACTGGCGCATAAACTTCGTCAACAAGTGGTTCGCGAGACCGATCTCGTCGTCTTCCAACATCTCGTTGGTGACGGAGATCCAGCCGAGCGCCTTCTTGATGGTCAGGGCGACGGTGGTGCCGGTGTAGGCTTCCTCGGTCGCGGTCGCTCCCTCGGCGATCCACAGCATGTCCGGGTCGCTGGTGTCGACCGGGATGGTCAGGGACCGGGTCGAGGCGGGTGCGGCGTCGAAAGTGTTCCACTTGCCATACATGGCGGCGAGCTGGTAGACATCTGTCTCCAGTTCTCCGTCGATGTAGCCGGAGCCGGGAGAGGCTCCACCGCTGACGGCACGCTGGCCGATCTCTCCCATGCGCTGGGCGGCGTCGAGAAGCTCCTGCGGAATGGCCTTGTTATGGGCGCGGAGGTAGGCGACGCGAGCGGGGGCGGTGATCAGCGTGCGCTTCTCTTCGTCCTGCTTGATGCGTTCCAGGGGATTGCCGGAAATCTCGCTGCGGGCCTGGAACATTTTCTTCTCCAGTTTCGCGAATTTCTGCATGTAGTCCTTGAAGTCGCTTTCGAGGCCGTCGAATTTCTCGATCGCCTTGTGGAGCGCCTCGGCTTCTGCCTTGGTCTCAAGATTGGTCCCGATGTTCTTCTCCATTTCCTCGATCTCGCGTTTCTGCTCGTCGAGTTTTTTCAGGATCTTCGCGGCGATGGGGTCGGTGTCTCCCCCTCCGTCGGGGCCGTCGTCCTCTTTGCGCACTCCACCGGCGAGGGCGAAGGGGGCGAGGATGGAGGCGGTCAGGGTGCTGTTCGCGACCGCGTCGCCGTCGCCCTGGGCGAGGACGGTTCCGCCGAGAAAGGCGTAGCAGGCCAACAGGAAAACGGCGAACAACCCGAGGATGCCGCGCCGGACGGCGAGACGGTCGGAAAGCCGTTGGTGAATCGCGCAGTCGTGCGCGTAAAGCGATTTGTTTTTCATAGGATTTTTTCTATTGGATTTTTCAGTTCTGGTTTGTCGGCAGGCGTTTGGTTTTCGTATCTGATTGTTTGTGCGGATCAGTCACCGAGGGATTCGGCGACCTGTTTCAACCAGCGGCGGCGGCGTTCGGACTCGGAGCGTTGGCGATCCTCCACGGTGCTCCTGCGACCGGTTGTGGAGGGGCCGGGTGATCTCGTCTGAGATCCGGCGTCGTTTGGTTGGTTTTCTCTCAACTGGTTGCTGAGTAGAAATTGGAAATTGCGGACGACCAGCTCGCGGGTCGCGGGGCTCTCGTTCTCTTCCCAGGCGCGGGCGGCGAGGGACACGTCTTCCATGCGGTCGTCGTCGAGCCCGCACCGGGCGAAGTATTCTTCGGCGATGTCGCCGGAGTGGTAGGCTTTCGCCAGGGCGCTTGGGTTGGCACCGATGACGCAGGCGGAGAGTTCGATCTGTTCCTGCTCCTGGTAGATGCAGCGCAGCCGGTCGCGGTCGCCCTGGGCGAGCCCGGAGATGGTGTCGGCGACGGAGGTGAATTCGTCGTCGCTGCGGCGGCACCATTTGGTCGGGATGAAGCCGACGGAAACGGCTTTCAAATAGCCTTTCTCGGTCATTTGAAAACCGAGCTGGGCGAGTTTGTTCTCGGAAACGTCGGTCGCCCATTTGACGACCTCGATCAACTGGTCGCCATCGACGCGCATGTCGACGACGCGCCCGAGGACTTTGTCGATGCCGTAGTAGGAGTGACTGTCGACAAAGACGGGGTTGGTCCGGAAACGGGCGGCGAAACTCCAGCCTTTCGCGAGGATGATCTCGTCGTAGCTGTCGAGGGTCTGGTCGCTGGCGACGTATTCGACGAGCCCCTGGGCGGCATCGAGGACGCGGGTCTCGGGGGCAAGTTGGCGATGGAGTGTTTTCATTTCGGATCGGGTTGATGTGGAAAGGTGTTCGGGTCAGGCTTCAGCGACGAGGACGCAGCGGCAGTTGATGAGTTCGCCGGGGTGGGCGGCTCCGTTGACATGGTCGGCAGGGTGGAGCAGTTCGGCGGCGCCGACCTGGAAGTAGTCGTCGATGCCGACGATCTGCCCGTCGGCGGCGATGTGGGTAGCGCGGGTGACGCCGTCTTCGCCGCCACTGAGCCAGCCTTTTCTCTGGACGCCGATCTGCTTCATGCGCTCGAAGCGGGCGGTCTCGTAGGCGGCACCGGTCTCGGTGCGGGCGATGGTGTCGGCGCGGACTTTGTCCATGTCCTTGAAGAACTCGCGGACGCGATCACTGAGCTGGTCGAAGGTCTCTCCCTGCGCCAGTCCTTCCTCCAGGCTGTCGATCATCTCGCGGTGGATGTCGTCGGAGATGTCCTTGATCATGTTCTCGCGACGGCGGAGATGGTTCAGCACGGCGGGGTCGGCCTCGGTCATGGGGTCGAAGGTGCCGGTGGTGTCGTCTTCGTCGGGCTCGAAGCCGATCTCGTCGTCGACGCCGTTGCCCGCCTTCACGAAGAGGTCGCCGAGCATGCCGCGAAGGGTGCTCACCAGTCCGCCGGTGAACTTCGCCAGGTCGAAGATCAAGTCGATCGCTCCCGCTCTTGTGCATACCCCATCCATTCCGTGGTTCTTCCCGGTATCGGTGGATGTGCCCGCGTTGGCAGCCGCAAGGGTTGCGATCTTAGAGAGGGTCTCGGCTCTCGCCTCCCACATTCTCTTCCTGATCGCGGATTTTATTTTCTTGTAATCGCCCTCGCGTTCTGCATTGACTTTTTCCCATCGCTGGTGATTGGCGGCGGCGCGTTGTTCGGCTTCGGCGGCTTTCCGCTTCGCTTCGGCGGCGCGTTTTTTGGCGAAGTGCTGGCGGACAAGTTCGCCGGTTTCGTCGAGGGAGTCGGCGAGACTCTTCTGCGGCTCGGGTTCGGGCTCTCCGGCGGGAGAGATCTCCAGACCGGCGGCGATGGGCACGCGACCGATCTCCCATCCGGGGAACTCGGGCATGCCGGCGTTCAGGTATTCATTCGCCTCTTTGACCGGCATGCCGAG
>CAZKYJ010000294.1:0-902 GCA_964556355.1 uncultured Verrucomicrobiales bacterium
CCTGATGGCCACCGTGTACGCCGGCGAGGTCGACCGGTTCGCTCCCGCCTTCGCCATCGGTGCCGCGTTCGCGCTCGCCGGCGCCGCGGCCGCGCTGGCGATGCGCCGGCCCGGCGCCGGTGCCCACAGGGACGGGCACGGCGCCACCGACGCCCCGTGAGAGGTCGTCAGACCAGGCAGCTGCCCGTGTCGCGCGCGCGACCGAGATCGCCCTCGAGCAGCGGTCGCACCTCGTCGACCGCCAGGGCGTAGGACACGCCCGACCTGTCGGGTGCGACCGCGAACGCCACCCCGACGACCTGGCCGTCGGCATCGACGAGCGCCGACCCCGAGTCACCGGGCGCGAGCTCGGCGGCGAGCACCAGTACGTCGCGGGTGGTGGTCCCCCGGTCGAAGATGTCGCGCCCGACCGCGTTGATCTCCTCGGCCACCCGGAACGGGCTGATCTCGAGCGGCCCGCCCCCGGGGTACCCGAACACGCCGCCCGTGTCGCCGACGCGGCCGGTGCGCAGCGCGAGAGCCGGCGCCGAGCCGTCGGTCCGCAGCACGGCCAGATCGCTCTCGGGATCGAACGCGACGACCTCGGCGTCGGCCGCCATGGCCTGGCGGAGGTTGACGCCGTCGACCAGTTCCATCAGGAGGTAGTAGAGGCCATCGCTTTCGCCGAAATCGTAGACGGTGGTGATGTTGGGATGGTTCAGCCGGGCCAGGGCCTGCGCCTCTTTCTCGAAGCGTCCCGCGAAGGCCGCGTCTTTCTCCCGCTCGGGGGCGAGCAACTTGAGCGCCACGAGGCGGTCGAGCGATTTTTGCCGCGCCTTGTAGACGACGCCCATGCCGCCGCGCCCGAGGCATTCGAGGATTTCCAGCTGGGTGAACCGCGGGGCGATCTCGTCGATGGTCGG
>CAZKYJ010000294.1:912-6414 GCA_964556355.1 uncultured Verrucomicrobiales bacterium
TCGGGATCGGCAGGCTGCCCGAATTCCGGCTCATCTGCGTGACCAGCGGCCCCGAGAAGAACATCGAGAGGTCGAGGATGCGGAGACCCTCGAGCGGGGCGCTGACCGGGGCCTCCGACGGGGAAGGCGGGGCGGGAGCGGGGTCGGCGCCGACGGGCTACCGATGGTCAGGGTGCCGGAATCAAGGTTGAGCGCCATGAGGCAGCGCGGGCAGATCCCGTGGGGGGCGTCGGGGGCGAGGGTCACACCGCAGCGGGTGCACGACTTGGAATGTTGTGTTGTCATCACCGGGTAGAATCAACGCCGCGCGGAAGGCGTTACCAAGTTTCTCCAACTTTCTGAATTTCCGACCATCTCATCCCCGCGCCAGGACATCGATCAGATAGCGCACCTCACCCGCGACCTCCCCCGGGTCGGCCACCGTCTGCGCGATCATTTCCCGGAAGATCTCGCGGAAACGCTTGCGGATGCGGTGGATGGCCACCCGTGCCGTGGCGTCGCTCGTCCCCATGGCGGCGGCGATCTCCCCCGTGTCGCTCCCGTCTTGCCCGGTGGCGAGCGCCGGTTTCAACACCGCGAACTCCTCCTGCTTCCCCGCGGCGGCGAACTCCACCTCCAGGCGGGTCATCGATTCGTCCAAGAGGGTCAGCGCCCACCGCCGGTCGTAGAGGAAGTCCGCGTCGTCCGACCCGGAGGGTTCGGCCCGGTAGCGGGACTCGGCGTCCGCGGTGTCGAACGAGATGACCGTGGCGTCGCCGCCGCGTTTCAGCCGGTTCGCGTGCTGCCATTCGTTCACCAGAAACCGCTTGAGCGCCACGATGAGGAAGGTGCGGAAATGCCCGCGTTCCCGGTCGACGGCCTGCAGCCAAGCTTTTCCCAAGAGGCGGGCGAAGAACTCCTGCGTGAGGTCCTGGGCATCGTGCTGGCCGTGCCCCCGCCGCCGGACGTAGGCGTAGATCGGGTACCAGTAGCTGCGGCAAAGGGTGTCGAGCGCCGCGTGGGCGTCGCCGGTCGGGGCGTCCCGCGCCGCGAGCACGACCGACCACCGGGTGGTCAAAAACTGTTGGGGGTCAGGGTCGGGCATCGGCGGGGTCGGGCATCGGTCGTCGCTCCTCCAAAGATCAGCGGCGGTCACCCATCGTTACCGCATTAACTGCCTTAGCCGAGGCCGTTTGTCATCCTGAACCGAGCCGCGGTTCCCCCGTGCAGATCTCCGCCCCGCGCAATCCTTTTCTGTTGCGGTTCCGGGCATTGCGGGGGATCCGAGCGGTGCCACGGTGCCCCGATGCCACCGACCGCGTTCTCCCTTCCCGCTCCCGATGGCTTCGACCTCGCTTCCTCGCTCCATTCCGGGCAGGCGTTCCAATGGGAATCACCGGAGCCCGGCGCGTTCCTCGGCTGCATCGGCGAGGCGCCCGTCCTCCTGCGGCAATCCGCAGCCGGCGAACCGCTCTCCGTCACGACGCCCGCGCCCCCCGACGCCGTCGCCCACTACCTCGGCCTCGGCGACGACCTTCCGGCCATCCGCGCGACCTTCCCCGCGGGCGACCGTTGGCTCGACACCGCCACCGCCTACTGCCCGGGCATCCGCATCCTCCGGCAGCAGCGCTGGGAGTGCCTCGCCTCGTTCATCACCTCATCGCTCAAGCAGGTCGCCCACATCCGGCAGATGTCGCTCGCCTTGCGCCAGCGCTACGGGACGCGACACAGCATCGCCGCGCACGTTGTTTTCAGCTACCCGGCGCCCGGCGCGCTGGCGGCGGCGGGGGAGGACGCGCTGCGGGCCTGCGGGCTCGGCTACCGGGCGAAGTCGCTGCACCGCGCCGCCTGTGCGGTCGCGGAGGGCAAGGTCGATCTCGAGGCCATCGCCGTGCTCGACGACGCGGCCGCCCGCGCCGCGCTCTGCGAGCTCCACGGGGTGGGGGAGAAGATCGCCAACTGCGTCCTCCTCTTCAGCTACGGCCGGCTCGGGGCCTTTCCCATCGACGTCTGGGTCGAGCGCATCCTCCGCGAGCTCTATTTCAAGGGGAAGCGGAAGGTCACCCCGCGGCGCATCCGGGCGTTCGCGCTCCAGCATTTCGGCGAGCACCGCGGCTACGCCCAGCAGTTCCTCTTCCACTGGGCGCGTGGCATCTACACGCGGAAGGACGGCTTCAACCCGCCTCCGGCGCCTCCGCCGGGGCCGGTTTCGGGTGCTCCCGCTTCGGCTGGCGCCCGTCCATCCCCGTGATGATCCGCGCCCCGCGGGTGAAGGTGATGTAGGCCCAGAGCCAGTTCATGAAGACCGACACCTTGTTGCGGAATCCCACGAGGAAGAGCAGGTGGACAAAGAGCCAGCCGAGCCAGGCGAGAAAGCCCTTCATCTTGATCTTGCCCGCCTTGGCCACCGCCGCCGAACGCCCGATGGTCGCCATCTCGCCCTTGTTGAGGTAGCTGAACCCCGCGCGTCCTTTTCCCGTCCCCGGGGCGTGCCCGTACTTCGCCTCTTCCCTGATGACCCGCGCCACGTGGCGCCCCATCTGCAGGGCCGCCGGCGAGACGCCGGGCACGTCCACGCCGTTCACATCGACGCAGTGCGCGATGTCCCCGATGGCGAAAACGTGCGGATATCCCGGCACGCTCAGATCCTTCTGCACCTCGATCCGCCCCTTGCGATCGATCTCGATCCCGATCGTTTTCGTGATCGGGTTCGCGTCGACCCCGGCCGCCCAGATGACGTTGGCCGCCGGGATGCTCTCGTCGTCACCGATGACCACGCCTTCCGCCGTCACGTCCTTCACCGGCGAGGAGAGGCGCACCTCCACCCCCATTTCCTGCAGGTGCGCGACCGTGTAGTCCTGCAGGTCTTCCGGGAACATGGCCAGGACCTTGGGGATCGCCTCCACGAGGACGACCCGCGCCTCCGCCGGGTCGATGTGCCGGAAGCTTCCCTCCAGCACCTTCCGCGCGAGTTCCGAGATCGCCCCGGCCATCTCCACGCCGGTCGGGCCGCCGCCCACCACCACGATGGTCATCAGCCGGTTCCGCTCCGTCTCGTCCGCGCAGACCTCCGCCCGCTCGAAGGCCAGCAGCAGCTCGCGCCGGATTTTCCGCGCGTCGTCCAGCGACTTCAGCCCCGGGGCGAAGCGCGCCCACTGGTTGTTCCCGAAATACCCCGTCACCGCGCCCAGGCCGATGACCAGGTAGTCGAACGGGTAGGCCGCCAGCGTCGCCTGGACGACCTTGTTCTGCAGGTCGATCTCCTCCACCTGATCCATCACCACCGTCACGTTCTTCCGGTCCTCCAGGATCCCCCGGATCGGCTGGGCGATGTCGGTCGCCGCCAGCCCCGCCGTGGCCACCTGGTAGAGCAGCGGCTGGAAGAGGTGGTGGTTCTGCCGGTCGATCAGCGTCACCGCGAACTTCTCGTGCACCAGTTCCTTGCAAAAACTGATCCCCCCGAAACCGGCTCCCAAAACGACGACACGGATCTTCTCGCTACTACTCATGGCTGCTCAATACGAATGGTTGGTTGACGTAGTCCCTCAAAGCGTGAACCGCGCCAATCGCGGAAGAGATCGGGTCTCGGAGCTTCCGCTGCGCGTAGCGAGGGTGTTCCGCAAGGTGTCCGCCCCGCTTGGGGACTCACCGATCACCCTTTGTCCATGGCCGTCGATGCGGGATCGGCGCTCCAGATCCGATAGCGCACCTCGGTGCCTTCGGGCACGTAGACCACGACGGGAAGCTTGCTGTTGTAGCGGATGAGGAACGGGTCGCCGCCGAGGGGGACGAAGCGCGGCACCTTCGGGGCGCCGGGTCGCGACGCCATCAGGGTGCCCGCCATCGGCCCGAGTTTTTCCACCACGTAGCGCGTGAACCCCCAACCCTCGATGGTCACGGCTGCGATCTGGCCCCCGAAGAAGTAGCGGTTGGCGGGATCGACCTCGACGGTCTTGCCCACGAGGATCTCCACCTTGGACGCGGACTCGTCCGCTTTTTCCGGCAGCGTCAGGACGTGTCGGGTCATGCCCTGCCCGGCGGGCGGAAAGGCTTGGAGAGGGTCGGCCGCCCCGGCGAGGGGTGGCAATACCGCCGCGATGGCGAGGGCCAGGGCACCGATCATGAGCTTCATCACCGCTGGGAGGGATGCGGGCGCGGGTTTATTCGGGGAGAAATCCGCCCGCGGAGGATGCCGGCGGGGCGGTCCGGTGGAGTGCGGCTCGCGGGCGGATGGATCGGCAGGTTGCATACAGACAAGGGAACGGGAAAAGAAATGGGGGGATCGTTCGCGGGCTCAGATGCCATCCCGCGACAATCGAATTGAGACCATGAGTACATCGAACGGTCCCGAAACCGTCGTGATCTATCCTCGCCTGAGCTACCAGATCACGACGGGAACCGGTCCACAGCAGGATGCGGAGGATTATCTGATCGACCTCCAGGTGAAGATCGTCGCGGGGGAGGCTCGGGAGAACCGGGGGTAAGCCCCGCTCCGCGGAATCTCCCCGCAGGGCGTTGCGCCCGAGGGCGGCGGCTCAGGTCCCGGGCACCTGCTTCAGCACGGCGAACTTCCCTTTGTTCCACCCGTGGATGAGCAGGTAGAGCTCCCGGCTCCCATCGGCTTGGGTGACGTAGTGCGGCCAGCAGTGGTGGACGTGGCGCAAGACGGGGATGCCGAGTTCGCCGGGGACGATCGTGGAGACGACCGCGTCCTCTTGGTAGGCGTAGATCGGGGCGGTGGACTGGCCCTCCGCCACCGGTGCTAGCGGGCACAGGATCACGTGCTCACCGTCGAAGGCCACGTTGCAGATCCGGCTGCCCGCCGGGATGCCGGGGAGAATCCCCTCGAACTCCCCGTCCGGGGAAAACCGCACGACCTGGTGCGCCTCGCGGTTCGCCACGAAAATCTCGCCCTCGTGGGCGTAGATCCCGTGCGCGGTCGAAAACTGGCCGTCCTGGGTGCCCCGGCCTCCCCAGGCCAGCGGCCCCCAGCCCCACTTCCCGTCTTTCTCCGTGGCGGTGAGGACGAAGTCGCCCGGCGAATAGCCGGTCACCACGTAGAGCTTCCCATCCAGATAGGTGGCGTCGGTCACGGCGAATTTCGGCTTCTCGGACGCGTAGTAGGAATTGGCGGGCTCGAAGCTGAACTCGTCGCCGGTGGGACGGGTGAGCTCTTGGTGCACGGTTCCGTCGAGGCCCACGATGAGGACGCGTTGCGCGTCGTTCTGGGCGAGGGCGATCCGCGTTTCCCCGCCGTGTTCGAAGACGGCGATCCCGTGCACGTTGGCCTGCAGACGGGGGTCGTCCCCGGTCTTCGTCCAGGTCGTGAGATCCGGGCTGATGGCCACGAGCCCGTAGCCCGGGATCCCGGTGTAGACGAAGCCCGTGGCCTTGTCCTCGTTGAACCCGCCGTGCATTCCGGCCTCGAACGGGCGGGCTTCCTCCGGCATGGCCGCGGTCAGTCCCTCGTCCCAGGCGAAGACCATCGGCTGCTGGCCCGTCGTCGCCTGCGCGCCCGTGGCG
>CAZKYJ010000295.1:0-6412 GCA_964556355.1 uncultured Verrucomicrobiales bacterium
TGAGGATCTCCGAGGTGAGCGAGACGAAAATCCCGTGCCCCCACTTCGTCCGCTCCAGCATGTTGATGGCCAGGGGAACGACGATGCCCACGATGAGGGCACTTCCGAAGATCCCGATCATCATGCAGCTCTTGATCGGCACCTTCCACCACGGGTCTTCGACCGTGTGCCAGGCGCGGTTGACGGCGCGGACGAGCGCATGAAAAAAGTGGGTCGAGGTGTAAATCAGACCGCAGAAAGCGAGGATCCCGACCTTGCCCCGCGAGTCGCTGATCTTGCGGACGGTGGCGAAGACGGCTGCGCTATCGTCTTCGTTGAGCGGGAGGATCGACGAGATATACTCGATGATCGTGGTGGTGATGACCGTGGGATCGGTGAAGAAGGCACCGATCCAAACCGAGAGCAGGATGAGGGGCAACAGCGAGAAGAAGGCGTAGAAGCCGAAGGCGGCCGCCCGCTGGTCGGCGTCGATCTCGTAGAGGATCTTGGCCGAGCGGAGGGCGACTTTCGCGAGGTTTCGGAGGATGGCCAAGAGGAAGGGCGGCGATAGGGGTGGTGGTTGCTGCGCCCCGGGGGGCTTCGGTGGACAGTCGACGTTACGGCTCGGCACCTTGGACGGGAAGTATTTCGGATCGCCCGAGGACGCGCCTCAGTCACCCTCGCAGTATGAGGGCGAATGGTCGGCGAAGCGAGCATCGTGCCCGAGCGGCGCGCGCCTCCGGTCGGAATCGTTGCGCGCCCCGCCCATCTATCCCCCGGGCGTTCATCGCCGTTGCCAGACGCTGGCTTGCGCCATGGTGAACTGGAATTTTCGGGCGGTCTCGCGGATGAGGAAGGGCAGATCGGCGGACGACTGGAGCGAGAACGCGGCGTCGAGGCGATCTCGGAGCCAGTCCAGGGTCGAGCCGTCGGGCCAGTTGGCCGGCGGGGTGAACTCGCCGAGCCAGGTACACGGGGTGGTGATCACGAGATGCCCACCCGGACGGACGAGGTCGGGGAGCCGGTGCAGGAGCCGGGCGGGCTCGGCGAGGCGGCAGATGAGGTTGGCGGCGTGGACTCCATCGAACACCCCCAAGTCGGCACGGAGTTCCATGGCGTCGCCCGTCTCAAAGCAGATGCGATCGGGCCGCGAGCCGGCGGGGGGCGTGGCGACCAGGGAGGTCCGCCGGTGCCCCTCGTCCAGCCGCGGGTACTCCTTGCGCCCGGTGCTGCGGATCTCTTCGGCCGCGGAAACAAACGCGGCCGAAAAGTCGACTCCGACGACGCGATCGAACCGCTTGGTCAGTTCGAAAGCCGAGCGCCCGACGGCGCAACCGAGGTCGAGGACCTCGCCTCCTTCGCCCGGGACGAGGGAGGCGGTGCGCGCAGGAAAGCGCAACGCGTCTTCGGGGATGGTCAGCGGAGCGGCGATCTCCTCGGGCGCCGCGTAGTGGAAGAGAAGGTATTCGTCGAGGAGTTTTTGGGACTCGTAGATGTTCACATGCATTCCATACGCCCGCTGCGGGCAACGGGCGAACTAGAGTATCCACCCGGCCTGGCGGAGGAAGGCGGCGGCCTCATCGGTCGAACGCGTCAGGAGGCACGGAGTGTGATCGCTGGCGGCTTCGGCGAGGAGCGCTTCGACCTCGACGTCACGCGATCTTTTCCTCGAGGCATCGCGGATGATGACGGCGGCGATGCGGTCGGGGAACTCGGAGAGGATCGTCGTGTAGATCTCGGGATCGCGCTGTCCGCTGTCCCCGAGGAGGATGGCGGGCAGATGAGGGTACCAGGTGAGGACGCGCCGGATGGCTTTGGTCTTGTGATCCTCGTGGCTCCGGTGGAACCACTTTTCGCGGTCGAGCCCCCAGTCGGTCATGAAAAAGGCACCCGGCGGTAGTCCGGAATTCTTGAAGATACTCTTCAGGAACCCTTCGAGGTGCCAGGGTGAACTCGTCACGTAGGCGAAGGGGTTTTCCTCGCCTCCGGAGGTGCCGGCACGGAGCGCCTGATAGAGCGGCGCGACGCCATCGACGAGTGCGCGGGTCAGTTCATTGCTGAAAAGCGTCGTCCGAATCGTCGTGCTGAACGAGCTGGCACCGGTTTGGAGGACGGTGTCATCCACGTCGCTCACGATGAGGCATCGGGCACCGTCCCCGGGGACCAGCACGGATGCGCGGGTCGTTGTCGGCGGGTCGGCGTTGGCCACCGTCACGCTCACCGACTCCGCACCCGGCGCGGCAGGCGCCGCATCGAAACGGGTATTGTAATAGCCATCGCCATCGGCGTGAACCCGCCGTTTCTGACTCTCGCCCCAGGCGATGTCGAGCGGAGCCCCGGGCTGGTCATGGGTGATCCACTGCTTGATCATGCGCTTGAAGTTCGTCCACGCGCTGTCCTCGATCCGCGGTCCCGGGAGGTCGTGGGCGGCAAGGACACGCCCGTTGACGGTGACGCCGGTCTGGTGGCGGACGGCATTAAAGATTTTGGCGGTCGCGCCACCCGGAACCCGCCCGACGAGCCGGCGAAAGATGAAGACGAAGATCGCCAGGATCCGCTCCACCGTCAGGAATGCCTGGCGGGCGGCACGGGTGTCCGCGATCTTCTTGTGCGGATGGGGCTCGTGCGGGTTCTCAGGCATTGGCGAGTGCAGCACCTAAAGGGATGTGTGGCATGGCGCAAGCCGGGAGCCCCACCGACGGGGCGACGCCACGAAAACGGGGGGGATCGCCTAGCTTAGTCGAAGCGGAACTGGCAACACCCGAAGTCCAGCTCGCGGCGCTCGCCGTCGTAACGGGATTGGATGTGGGACGCGAGACGGCACCATTTCTTCACCCCGTCGCGCTCCATCTCGATGATTCCGGCCTCGCGGAGCACGCGGAGGTGCTTCGACGCGTTGTAGGGCGAGAGCCCGGCGTTCTCGGCGATCTCCCCGACGCTCGAGCGCCCCTGGCCAGCGAGGTAGCCGACGACACGAAGTCGGGACTCGTCCCCCAACGCCCGCAGCACCGGCACCCACCCATCCCTGTCGCCCTCAACCATCGCCACCACGATACGCGCCACGCGACAAGCGCAAGACGGAAATCGCCTAGTTCGTCCCGCCCGGGCGGCGAAGCACCATCGTCCCCCGGTCGCCCTTGCTCGAGGTGAACCGGGCGTCAAAGGCGTCAGGACCGACTACGCCATCGATCTGGTAGACACCGCCAAGGCGACCGAGATCCTTGGTCGCGACCACCTCGTAGGCTCCCGGCTCGGCGGCGGCGACGACCGGTGTCACCTGGGTGAAATTCCCCCGCAGGATGCGCCCCCAGCCCGCCCGGTAGCGGAAGGAGAATTCCGTGTCGTCCTCACCAGCCTGCTCGATAAGGCACCACAGCGGGCCGCGGTGGCCACTCGGTTCGCTGTGCCACTCCCCCTCCCACGGCCCGTAGACGCCCTCATACGTTCCGGCCGAACCATCGACCGCCTCCCGGAAATCCTGCGGGTAGCTCGAGCATCCGACGCCCGAGATCAAACATCCGAGCAGCAGGAGCCGAGCGACGACACGCGTGTTCATCCGTGGGTTAGTAGTCAGCGGTAGCCACCTCCAACTTCTTCATCAGTTCCCCGTCCTGCGCCCGCGCCTGCAGTTGGGAATCGGTGGCGAACCCATTGAGCAAAAACCCGTTCCAGTAGACCTGCACCACGAGGCCGGTGATGTTGGAACCGGTCTGGTAGCCTCCCCACCACCGGTGGGTGCGGGCTTCCGTAGCCCGTCCCGTATCCGTGACCATCTCGATCTCGCCGAAAGCCGGGATCGTCAGCTTCTCGATCTTGCCGTCGAACGGGTAAAGGTCATACTCGTCCACCTTGCGAATCCCGCCGGCGCCACCGCTCAACCGCTCACCGTAGTAGGTGTAGACCAGCTCGATCTCGAGGGCCTCGTCATGCTTGCTCTCGATGTCGAGGAAGTAGCTTTTCTTCCGGATGTCATACCGGCTGGTCACGCCATAGCGAATTTTCCTGCCCTGCATCTGGGTGCGGGCTGACACGTTGACCCAAGGAAGTTTCTTGGGCGGCGCATTCTTCTTCAACGACTCCTGGGTCTTGAGATACTCTTGATCCGCCAGGGTGAAGTCGTCGACATCCACCGTCCGTTCCGCACCATCCTTACCGATCAGGGCAACCTCGTAGTCGCTCCACCAGACGAGCTTGGCCTCCAACGTGTGTCCCGAACTCGCCGTCCACGTCCGCAACTCCTGGGCGTCGACCCGGGCAAACGGCAGAAGTAGCACGACGGCAAGGTAGAGGCGAAAACGAGAGCACCCGGAAATTCTGCCATTCATAGAGATCGTATGTTCCCCGCGATCTTCCGAGACTCAAGCAAAAATGTAATCGCGACGCGTGCCGCCGCTTGTGCCGTCCTAACGCCCGTGCCATTCTGCGCGCCATGCGCCACACCCCGATCTCACCGGATTTCTTCGCCGCCAACCGGCGGAAGCTTGCCGCTCAGCTTCCTCCGAAATCGCTCCTCATCATCAATGCGAACGATGTTGTCACGTGTAGCGCCGATGCCGCGTTTCCCTTCCGCCAGAACAGCGACCTCTACTACCTGACCGGGGTCGACCAGGAGGAATCGATCCTCGTCATTTTCCCCGACGCCCACGAGGCGAAACACCGGGAGATGCTCTTCCTCCGCGAAACGTCCGATCTCATCGCCGTCTGGGAGGGGGCCAAACTCTCGAAGGAGGAAGCGACCAAAGTGACCGCGATCGCCGGAGTCCACTGGCTCGATGCGTTCCCCGCCCTCTTCCGCAACCTCATGCGCCAGGCCGAGCACGTCTACCTCAATACCAACGAGCACGCCCGGGCCGCCGACCACCTCGACTACCGCGATCTCCGCTTTGTCGTGGAGACCCAGCGCCGCTACCCGCTCCACAACTACCGCCGCGCCGCGCCGCTCCTCGAAGCGATGCGCTCGATCAAGAGCGAGACCGAGATCGCCCTCATCACCGAGGCCTGCCGGATCACCGAGGCCGGGTTCCGCCGCGTGCTCCCGTTCATCGAACCGGGCGTCCCCGAATATGCGATCGAGGCCGAACTGATCCACGAATACATGAAAAACCGGGCGGGCGGGTTCGCCTACGAACCGATCATCGGAACCGGACGGAACTCGTGTGTCCTCCACTACGTGAGAAACGACGCCGTCTGCCAGGACGGGGACGTCCTCCTCATGGACGTGGCCGCCTCCTACGCGCACTACAATGCCGACCTCACCCGCACCGTCCCCGTGAACGGGAGGTTCACCGAGCGCCAGCGGAACGTCTACCAAGCCGTCCGACGCGTCCTCGACGGTGCCACCGCCATGCTCCGACCGGGGGTTCTCATCAAAGATTACCAAGAGGAGGTGGGTAAGATGATGGCCTCCGAACTGGTCGGCCTCGGGCTCATCGAGCAGAAAGACATCGACGACCAAGATCCGGAGAATCCCGCGCACAAAAAATACTTCATGCACGGGACATCCCACCACCTCGGGCTCGACGTCCACGACGTGGGGGATACCACCCTGCCGGTCGCCGCCGGCATGGTCTTCACCGTGGAGCCCGGCATCTACATCCCCGACGAGAATCTCGGCATCCGCCTCGAAGACGACATCGTCATCGGCGATGCCCAGAACATCAACCTCATGGCCACGACCCCGATCGATCCGGACGAGATCGAGTCGCTGATGGGTGCCGGATAATCGGCCGCCGTCAGGGGGCCGCATGAAACCGGGAAGCAATCACGGTGCCCCCCACACCTCCCCCTCCCCCCTCCACCAACATTTTCCGCTTGCATATCAGACTTTTCAGAATATTCTGAAAATAGGTGAAAACTGATGACCTGACAGCGGCGCGCGACGAATTCATCACGGGGTGGGGTGCCCTCGGTAGCGCGTGGGGGATCAACCGGACGATGGCGCAGATCCACGCCCTGCTCGTCATCAGCCCCCGGCCGCTGAGCACGGACGAGATCATGGCGGATCTCAAGATCAGCCGCGGCAACGCTCACGGCAATATCCGCGAGCTCGTCAGCTGGAGCCTCGTGAGGAGCGTCGTTCGCAAAGGCGAGCGGAAAGAGTATTTCGAGGCGGAAAAGGACGTTTGGAAGATGTTTTGCACCATCGCCCGCGAGCGGAAACGGCGCGAGATCGCCCCGACCCTCGAGGTGCTCGAACGCTGCCGCGCCTCGACCAAAGGCATGACCGGGGCGGAAGCGAAGGCGTTCCACGACCAGATGGAAGAACTGCACAGCTTCGTTTCCCTTGCCGATCGGGCGCTCGAATCCGTGGCGCGCTCCGAACAATCAAAAATGGCAAAACTCGCCCAGCGGGTTCTCCTCTGACGCTTCATCCCTTTTTTTCACCCATATTTTCATTATTTACTGAAATTTCCAATAGAATAGAAACATCAAT
>CAZKYJ010000296.1:0-391 GCA_964556355.1 uncultured Verrucomicrobiales bacterium
AAACCGGGATCCGCCGTCCGCGCCATCGTGCGTTCGGCGAAAGCGCAAGACTACCGGTTTTCCGACGTTATAGTGGGAATCGTCCAAAGCCCCCCGTTCACCATGCGCACCACCCCGCCCGCGACCGAACCGTAGCCCCATGTTCCTCACGAGAAAGGCACTCCCCCGCCGCACCTTCCTGCGCGGCCTCGGCACCACGCTCGCGCTGCCGCTCCTCGACGCCATGGTTCCCGCCTCCACCGCGCTCGCCAGGCTCCCGCATCGAGCGGGATCGTCATAGGCAGGTTGGCTGTGGGGTCGTTGGGGGCCAGATCCAGAATGGCGAATAAAACAAAGCTGATGACCAGCAGGGTCAGCACAGTGGTTAACAGACGACGAATGACATATCTTC
>CAZKYJ010000296.1:401-6410 GCA_964556355.1 uncultured Verrucomicrobiales bacterium
TGGTGCCCGCCGCCACCGCGCTCGCCCGCACCGCCGCCGCCCCCGTCCGGCGCCTCGGCTTCGTCTTCATGCCCATGGGCTGCGACATCGGACGCTGGACCCCAGCATCGTCCGACACCCTCGAGACCCTCTCGCCGATCCTCGAGTCGCTGGCCCCCGTCCGCGAGCACGTCACCGCGATTTCCAACCTCGAGCTGCGCAACGCCTATCCCGGCACCCACGCGACCTCGAACTCCGCGTTCCTCAGCGCTGCCCGGGCAAAGCAGACAGAAAGCGCCGACTACTTCCTCGGGACGACCGTCGATCAGATCGCCGCCCAACACATTGGCCAGAGCACCCAGCTCCCTTCCTTGGAGATGGCCATGGACATGATGGAAGTCATCGGGCAGTGCGACAATGGATACGCCTGCGTCTACCAGAACAACCTCTCCTGGTCGTCACCGACGACCCCACTCCCTGCCGAGGCGCACCCCCGCCTCGTCTTCGAAAAACTCTTCGGCGACGGCGGCTCCAAAGAGGAACGTCAAGCCGAGCTCCGCCGCCGCGCCAGCCTCCTCGATTTCGTCAAAGACGACATGTCCCGGCTCTCCAGAGAACTCGGCAAGTCCGACCGCTCGAAGATCGCGAACTACCTCGACACCGTCCGCGAGGTCGAGCGGCGCATCCAGCGGGCGGAGGCCGACGTCGCCGAGAATCCGCTCCCCGACCTCGACCGCCCGGTCGGCGTCCCCGCCGCCTACGCCGACCACGCCCGCCTCATGTTCGACCTGCAGATCCTCGCGCTGCAGGGCGACGTCACCCGGGTGATCACCTTCCAACTCGCCCGCGAGACGAGCAATCGCACCTATCCAGAAATTGGTGTCCCCGACCCCCACCACCCGCTCACCCACCACGGAAACGATCCGGACAAGATCGCGAAAATGGCCAAGATCAACGCCTTCCACGTCTCGCTCTTCGCCGAATTCCTGGAGAAAATGAAGGCCACCCCCGAAGGCGATGGGAGCCTCCTCGACCACTCGCTCTACCTCTACGGGAGCGGGATGGGGAACCCCAACGTCCACGACCATACCAACCTCCCCGTCCTCGTGGCGGGCGGCGCGTCCGGCGGTATGCGGGGCAACCGCCACATCCGCTACGACCAGCCCACCCCGCTCGCCAACCTCCACCTGACCCTGCTCAACAAGGCCGGGGTCGACCTCGAGAGGTTCGCCGACAGCAGCGGCGAGGTCGAGGAACTCGGAATCTGAGCCCCCCCGACACCGTGTCCGGAAGAGCTGCGTTCATCGGTATCATCTGCGGTCTGGCCACCGCCTTCCAGCTCCCCGCCAACCCGCTCCTCGACGCCGCCCATGAGGATGACACCGCCACGGTCATCCGCCTGCTCGCCGGGGGTGCCGATGCCGACGAAGCGAACCGCTACGGCGTCACCCCGCTCTCGGTCGCCTGCACGAACGGCAACGCGGAAGCCGTAGCCGCCCTCCTCGCTTCCGGCGCAGATCCTAACAGGGCACTCAACGGCGGCGAAACTCCCCTCATGACCGCCGCCCGCACCGGCCTCGTCCGCCCCGTGCGGCTCCTCCTCGGTGCGGGGGCGTCAATCGATGCGGAAACCGCCGGCCAGACCGCCCTCATGTGGGCCGCCGCCGACGGGCATGCCGACGTCGTCCGGCTCCTCATCGAACGGGGCGCCGATCCTAACAAAGCGCTCAAATCGGGGTTCACCCCGATGCTCTTCGCTGCCCGGGAGGGGCACCGTAACGTCGTCCGCGCCCTCCTGGAAGCAGGGGTCGACGCCAATGCTGCGCTCGAGTCGGACCGGCGTGGGCGCAACGTTCCCAACCCGGGCACGAGCCCGCTCGTCTTCGCCATCGAGAACGGTCACTTCGATCTCGCCATCGATCTCCTCGAGGCGGGGGCCGATCCTGACGATACCCGATCCGGCACCTCCCCGCTCCACGTCCTCACCTGGGTGCGGAAACCCAACCGTGGGGACGACGAGTCCGGCACGCCGCCCCCGATCGGGTCCGGCACCGCCACCAGCCTCGACATGGCGCGCGCCCTCGTCGAACACGGTGCCGACGTGAACATCCAGCTGGAGAACGGCAGCACCGGCGGGCACCGGCTCGGCAGCAAAGGGGCGAGCCCCTTCCTCTTTGCGGCCAAAACGGCCGACCTACCCTACCTCCGCCTCCTCGTCGACCTCGGCGCGGACCCCCTTCTCGCCAACAACGACGGAACCACCGCGCTCATGGCCGCTGCGGGCCAGGGCACCCACGCCCCCACGGAAGAGGCGGGGACCGAAGAGGAGTGCCTCGAAACGGTCGCCTTCCTCCTCGGACTCGGTGCCGGCATCAATGTCATCGACAAGAATGGTGAGACCGCCATGCACGGCGCCGCCTACAAAAGCCTCCCGAAGATGGTGCACTTCCTCGCCGATCACGGAGCGGACATCGGGATCTGGAACCGGAAGAACAGGCGTGGCTGGACCCCGCTGCTCATCGCCCAAGGGTTCCGGCCGGGAAACTTCAAGCCCGCCCCGGAGACCGTCGAGGCGATCAGTGCGGTCATGCTGGCCGAAGGGATCACGCCTCCGCCTCCGCCCGCCCGCGGGATCCCCGGGAAGGAAGGTTACTGAAGCCCCCACCGGAGTCGGACGTCGGCTCCCCTCCTGCGACGCCACCGTCGAAGAGCCCGGAGAGGCCGGGATGGAATTGTCGGGCACTTCATCATGGCGCGGATCCTAGGGCGCCCGGCGCGGCTTAGCCTTTCGGGCGGACACTCCCTTGCCCCTGCTCTCCGTTGCGCCCAAGCGCAAGCCCCCTGGAAAACCCGTGGCCACGAAAAAGCCCCGTCCTCGCGGACGGGGCTCTCGTGGAATCTTGCGCGCCGCCTAGGCGTTCTCGAGGAAGTCGCCGAAGGGCTTCTCCTCGTCGATGCCCTCTTCCTCGTCAGGAATGAAGGAGACGGTTTCTTCAATCTCGATGTGGCGGTTATCCTTGAAGCCGGTTCCGGCCGGGATGAGGTGCCCCATGATGACATTCTCTTTGAAGCCTCGGAGGGTGTCGATCTTGCCGAGAGTGGCCGCGTCCGTGAGGACGCGGGTGGTGTCCTGGAACGAGGCGGCACTGATGAACGAGTCGGTCTCCAGCGACGCCTTGGTGATGCCGAGAAGGACCGGCTCGCCTTCGGCGGGCTTGCCGCCCTGCTCCACCATCTCCTCGTTGGCGGTCTCGAAATCGACTTTCTCGACCTGGTCGCCCCAGAGGAACTCCGTGTCCCCCGGATCGGTAATCTTGACCTTGCGCATCATCTGGCGGGTGATGATCTCGATGTGCTTGTCGTTGATCTCCACCCCCTGGAGGCGGTAGACTTCCTGCACCTCGTTGAGCAGGTGCTCCTGGAGGGCGTGCGGTCCGCAGATCTCGAGGATCTCGTGCGGGATGACCGGACCTTCCGTGAGCTGGTCGCCTTTGGTGATGCGGTCGCCGTCGTGCACGATGATGTGCTTGCTCCGCGGGATGAGGTGCTCCTCTTCCTCGCCGCTCTCCATGTCTCTCACCATGAGGCGAACCTTGCCCCGGGCGAGGCCACCGCGCTCGACGATCCCGTCGATCTTGGCGATCTCGGCGTGGTCTTTCGGTTTCCGCGCTTCGAAGAGCTCGGCGACGCGCGGGAGACCACCGGTGATGTCCTTGGTTTTGGACACCTTCCGGGGCGTTTTGGCGAGGAGCTCACCGGCATCGACCTTTTGTCCATCCTTGACCGAGAGGTGGGCACCGGCGGGGATCGAGTAGGATGCGATGACCGTTTTGGTCTTCGTGTCCTCGATGATGACCTGCGGGTGAAGGTCCTCTTTGTGCTCCATGACAACAAGACCTTCGCCACCGGACGAGGCGTCGACCTCGCGTCCGAGGGTGATGCCCTTGATCATGTCGCGGAACTGGATCTTCCCGGCCTTCTCCGTGATGATCGGCACGTTGTAGGGATCCCACGTCACGACGGTCTCACCCTTCTTGACGGTGCCGCCATCCTTGGTGGTGATGATCGAGCCGACGACGATGTTGTAGGACTCGAGCTCGAGGCCCTTGTCGTCGTGGATGCTGAGCTTGCCGTTCTTGTTGAGCACGACCCAGTTCCCCTCGTTCGACTGCACGACGCGGAGGTCGGTGTAGCGCACCGTTCCTTTGTTCCGGGTCTTGATGATCGGCTGCTTGAAGGTCGCCGAAGCCACCCCGCCGATGTGGAACGTCCGCATGGTCAGCTGCGTGCCGGGCTCGCCGATCGACTGCGCCGCGATGATACCCACCGCCTCGCCGACCTTGACTTCCTCGTTGGAGGCGAGGTTGAGGCCGTAGCATTTGGCGCAGCAGCCGTGCTTGGATTCGCAGGTGAGCACCGAACGGATCTTCAGGTGCTCGACGCCGAGGCGCTCCAGGTGCTCGGCGTGCTTCTCGCCGATCAGCGTGTTCACGTCGACGACGGTCTCGTCGAGGACGTGGTCGACGATCTTCTCGCAGCTGACGCGACCGTAGATGCGGGTCTTGAGATCGACGACTTCCTCGTCGCCCTCGTAGAGCGGTGCCACGACGATGCCGTTGGCGGTGCCGCAGTCGACCTGGGTGACGATGACGTCCTGGGCGACATCGACGAGCTTCCGGGTGAGGTAGCCCGAGTCCGCCGTTTTGAGGGCGGTATCGGCGAGACCTTTGCGGGCGCCGTGGGTGGAGATGAAGTACTCACCGACGGAAAGCCCCTCGCGGAAGTTCGCGGTGATCGGGCGCTCGATGATCTCGCCGGACGGCTTGGCCATGAGGCCGCGCATGCCGGAGAGCTGCTTGATCTGCTGCTTGTTACCGCGCGCGCCGGAATCGACCATCATGAAGAGCGGGTTGGCCTGCTTCTTGCCGTTGTTGTGCTAGATGGTGCGGAAGAGTGCCTGCTGGATCTCGTCACAGGCACCAGTCCAGATGTCGATGACGCGCTGGCGCCGCTCGCCGTCGGTGATGATGCCTTGGCGGTGCTGTTTTTCGGCGAGTTCGATCTCCTTGTAGGCGACCTCGAGGCGGGCCTTTTTCTCCATGGGGATCTCCATGTCGGTGATTCCGATCGAGCAGGCCGCGCGGGTGGCCTCCTTGAAGCCGAGCTGCTTGAGCCGGTCGAGAGCGAGGACGGTTCCGGCCTGACCAGAAACCTGGTAGCAACGCCAGATGACATCGGAAATCTGCTTCTTGCCGATCGTCTTGTTGATGAAGCCGACGCCATCGGGCCAGATCTCATTGAAGCGGACGCGGCCTGGCGTGGTCTCGATGATGTTGGCCTCGGGATCCCCGAAGACGGTTTCCCGTCCTTTGTCAGGGTTCTTGAGCCGGATCGCCTGGTGCAGTTCGATCGCCCGTTCGGCGACGGCAAACTCGACCTCGGTCGTATCGGCGAAGAGCGGCTTGCGCGGCTCTGCCTCGCCCTTCGGCAATGGGAGCACCCTGGTGTGGGTGAGGAAGTAGGTGGCGAGGACGATGTCCTGCGAGGGCGTGGTGATCGGCTTGCCGCTGGATGGCGAGAAGATGTTGTTCGGCGCCAGCATGAGCATGCGGGCCTCCATCTGCGCCTCCACGGAAAGCGGGACGTGCACCGCCATCTGGTCGCCGTCGAAATCGGCATTGAAGGCAGCACAGACCAGCGGGTGGATCTGGATGGCCTTGCCCTCGATGAGGACGGGCTCGAACGCCTGGATGGACAGGCGGTGGAGGGTCGGTGCCCGGTTGAGCATCACGGGGTGGCCTTTGGTGACCTCCTCGAGAATATCCCAGACCTCCGAGGTCTTGCGCTCGATCATCTTTTTGGCACTGCGCACGGTGTGCACGTAGCCGAGCTCCTTGAGGCGGCGGATGATGAACGGCTCGAAGAGGACGAGGGCCATCTTCTTGGGCAGCCCGCACTGGTGGAGCTTGAGGTCGGGACCGATGACGATGACGGAACGGCCGGAGTAGTCGACCCGCTTGCCGAGGAGGT
>CAZKYJ010000297.1:0-1283 GCA_964556355.1 uncultured Verrucomicrobiales bacterium
TCTACGCCGGGGGCGATTTTCAGGCCTCCGCCGGGCGCACGAATACGGGTCTCGACCACGTCGCGTTCTGGGATGGGAGCGGCAGTTGGCAGAACCTCGGGTCGGGTGTCGGCACTACGGGCAGCCAGATCGTCAACTGCCTGGCGGTGGGACTGAAAGGCGACCTCTACGTGGGCGGAACGTTCAGCGAGGGCTACCGCAACGCCTCCAGCGCCAACACCCAGTTTTCCCGCTGGTATCCGGGGAGAGATTTTACTGACTATGTCCCCGGCGCCGCCGAGAACCCGACCGTAGCCATCATCCCGGACGCCGACCGCTTCGCCATCACCCTGCGCACGCGACCCGGCACGACCTACGAGATCGAGTCTTCCAGCGACGGATCGGCGTGGGCTGCCATCGGTGGGACCACCGTGGTCGGGGATGGGGGAATCCAAGGATTCTTCATCACCCCGCCCGCCGGCGCCGGTGAGCGGTTCTACCGCTTCCGCGCCGTGAGCTACTAAGCGGGACGCTGGGCCGCGGGGTCAGCCTCGGAAAGCCGACTCGAGATCAGCGATCTTGAGGTAGAGATGCGTCGCCGCCGACGGCACACCGCTCGCGGTGAGAAACGAGAGTTTGTATCGCCGCCCCACCCCGTCCCGCCCGACCGTGTCGGGGAAGACAAGCGACCCGGACGTGCGCAGCGGGATCTCGACGAAGTCTTGGTCAGCCAGCGGGGTGTGATCCCAAGAAACCGAAAGCTTCGCCAGTTCCGCGGGCACTCTCCCGTCTTCCGAAACCGATCTCCCAAAGCTGGCGCCCTCGGTGGAAACCGCCTCGACTCGGAGCCACGTACCCTGCGCCTTCGAATGGATGAAGAGGCCGGGCTCGGTACCGCCGCCGGGGTCGCGCCCGTCCCCGTGGTCGCGCGCTAGAAAAAGGTAGGCGCCGTCGTAGTGCAGTACGGTGACGTTCTTCCGAGGCGCCGGAGCGACGGTTGTCTTGATGCTTTGCCCGCGCGCCAGCGCGCCCCCAAAGACGAGGACGAGGAGAACCACCCCGGAGAACATCGTTTTCGTCGTCATCAGAAAGGGTAGTTCGAATCGGCGGTCCCGCCAGCACGACCCACCCGCGACCGCGGCTTCTGATCGACCGGACGACGACGCTGGCTTCAGGCGCAGCCCGGCGCCCGGATCACCCACCCACCGGCGGATTGTCAGGCTGGGGAGGCTACCGGATGGCGGCGCCCGCTCCGCAAGCAATGGGATACAGGATATCCTCCCTGCCAGAATGCCCAACGCGAA
>CAZKYJ010000297.1:1293-6381 GCA_964556355.1 uncultured Verrucomicrobiales bacterium
ACCGCCAGCCGATCTCGGGGGCACCACCGTCGCGGTTCCTGAGCAAGGAAATCAATAAAATTGATTTTAATTTCATTTTTATTCAACTTATTATTGCATCTCAATCAATGATGTGTAAACTCGGAGTCATGGCACAACCGCCACCTCCGCTATGGATTCGAGATTTGACCGAAGAAGATTGGGCCTTTTTGAAGCGATTCTTGCTGGCCTCGGGATCGCTCAAAGCACTGGCCAAGGAGTATGGGATCAGCTACCCGACCGTCCGGCTACGGTTGGACCGGCTCATCCAGAAAGTCGAGCTCCTCGAGCAGGCGCACCAACTGAGCGACTTCGAGCGCACACTGCGCGGGCTCTACGCCGACGGGAAGATCGACGTCGACACGATGCGCCGCCTCCGCGAAGCCCACGAGCCGGAACCGGCATGAGAGCGCTCGTCCTCTGGACACTCCTGCTCGCGCCGATGCTGGCCAGCGCCGACCCGTACGTAGACGGCGGCTGGCAGCCCCTCGGCGAGGTGGCCTTGAGCCAGGCGAAGGTCGAACAGGCCACCGGCTCGCTCGACCCGATCCGCATCACCGAGATCGAGAACCCGGCCATCACAGAAAACCGCTACCTCGTGGCGGGCGAGGTGCGCTACTTCGACGCGACCGGGTTCCTCGAGATGTGGAGCGTCTTCGGCGAGCAGCGATTTTTCACCCGCACGCTGGGCGAGACCGGACCGATGGCCAAGCTCGCCGGCACCTCGGAATGGCGGCCGTTCATGCTGCCATTCAATGCCGAGAGTGGCTTGCGCCCCGACCGCTTGGAGATCAACGTCGTCCTCACCGGTGGCGGCACCGCCGAGCTGCGTGGGCTGCAGCTCTACCAGACCGACGCCGCGCTCCAAACTCCCGCAGAGGCGTTCCGCGGGTGGTTCACCGACAAAAAGCCCGCACAGGTGATCGGCGAGAAAAAATTTGCCCTCATCCTAGCGGGTATTGTCCTGTTCGCCGCCGCGATCGTTTGGATCGGCTGGATCCGCCGCAAGCGCGCCCAACGGGAACTCCGCAAGATGACCGCCGCCGACATCTCCTAGCCGTGAAACTGACCCTACTCTTCTCCCTCGCGCTCGTCCTCAGCGCCCCCGCCGCCGAATTCATCGAGCGCCAGATCGATGACGATCCACGCCTGCGCTACCGGATCATCGGACCGAAGAAACTCATCCCCGAAGGCGGCTACCGGCTCGTCGTGTTCCTGCCCGGCGGCGACGGCTCGGGGGCCTTCACCGGCTGGTGCAACGCCCTCTACCTCCAGGCCATCCCGGACGATTTCGTCGCCGTGCAACTTATTGCTCCCGTGTGGACGGAGGGCGGGCACGACACCGTCTGGCCGACCCGGCTGACGCCGGTCGAAGACATGGCGATGCCGGTCGAAGAGTTCTTCGAAAAAGCGGTCGCCGCGGTGGGCGAAGAACACACGATCCGCGAGGGCGAAATCTACACCTTTTCGTGGTCGTCCGGCGGTGTCCCCGCCTACCTCATCGCCGCCGAGAAACGCGCTGGCGTGCGCGGCCATTTCATCGCCATGGCCGTCTTCCGCGAGCGCTGGGTTCCCGACGATCTGCGGAAGGTCAAAGGCCAGCGTTTCTTCCTCTACCAGTCCCCAGACGACGGGGTCACCCCATTGGAATCCGCCGAAGAAGCCAAGGAAACGCTGGCGAAGAACGGTGCGGACGTGTGGTTGAAAACCTATCCCGGAGGCCACGGTTGGACGCAGGGAGCCGCGCATTTCGCCGACGTGCGCGAGGGCTTTGGGACGCTGGTCAGCGCGGAGTGATCCCGTCCAGGGCCCGTTCGATGTCGATGGCGGAGGCGGGTTTGGTCAGGTGGAGGTCGAAGCCGGCGTCCCGACCGCGGGCGAGGTCTTCGGGGCGGGCGTAGCCACTCAGGGCGATGAGGGGGATCTCGCTGGTGGCGCCATCGGCACGGAGCGATTCGGCGACGTCGAAGCCGGTCATCCCGTCGGGCAAACCGAGATCGCAGATGACTAGATCCGGACTCTCGGAGCGGGCGAGCGCGAGGGCGCTCGACCCGTCGGGGGCAACGGCAACCTCGTGTCCCCGGAGCTCGAGAGCATGGCAAAGCATGTCGGCGGCGTCGGGATTGTCCTCGACGAGGAGGATCTTCTTGGGCGGGCCAACGGCTTCGGTGCCGTCGGGCGAGCCCGGCCGGCTTTGGGTGAGAGGGAGGCGCACGAAGAACTCCGAGCCCCTGCCGGCGCCCTCGCTCTCCGCGCTGACGATGCCGCCGTGGAGGCCGACGAGGCGCTTGACGAGAGCGAGCCCAATGCCGAGGCCACCCCGCGACCGGTCGAAGCTCTGGGTGCCCTGCCGGAACGGTTCGAAGAGGTTGGGGAGGAGTTCTTTGTCGATGCCATCGCCGGTGTCGGCCACGGTGAAGACGGCGGCCGCGGTCTCGTCCTGATCGTCGTCCCTCTGGAGCTGGACGGTGATCCTGCCGGGTGCGGAGGTGTATTTGATGGCGTTGGAGAGGAGGTTGTCGACCACCTGGGTGAGGCGGACGGAGTCGCCCTCGACCCAGAGGGGGGCGTCGGGGATGGAGGCGTCCACGACGAGGTCGCTGGGGAGGGCGCGCTCCCGGTACCCGCGCACAACCTCGTGGACGATGGAGGAGAAATCGACGGGAGCCTGGGCGATCTCGATCTTGCCCTGGATGACGCGGGAGATGTCGAGGAGGCTGTCCAGGAGCTTGCCCATGTGACCGGTCTGCCGGGCGATGATCTCCTTGACCCGCTCGAGGGCGTCGGCCTTGAGCGAGGGCTGTTTGAGGAGGGCGGAGGCGTTTCCGATGGCGGACAGGGGGTTTCGCAGCTCGTGCCCGAGCATCGCGATGAACTCGTCTTTCTGGCGGCTGGCGTCCTCGAGGTCCTGCTCGTAGCGGCGCTGCTGGGTCACGTCAGCGGCGGCGGCCACGCGGAGCCGCTGGCCGTCGGGCAGGCTCCCGAGCGAGGCGACGCGGAAGAAGAAGATGCGGCTCTCACCGGCGGCGGTGACGATGTCGAACTCGTACTCGCGCTCGTTGGCGCCCTCTTTCCACACGTCGTCACGGATGCGTTCGACCAGTTCCCGAAGCTCCTCCGCCCGGTGGGGCATCAGCTTGTCGATGCAGGCATTGACGGTGGGCATCTCTTCGAGCGTGTAGCCGAAGGCGTCGGTGAAGGAATCGCTGATCCCCGCGATCTCACCGCTCTCGGCGAAGACCATCATGGGGATGGGGGAGCTGAGGAGGATCTGGCGGAAGCGGTTCTCGGATTCCTGCAGGCGGCGCTGGTTCTCTTTCCGCCCGGAAATGTCCTCCACCACCTCGATGAGGTACTCCACCACGGCGCCGGACGAGCCGGCGATCGCCGAAACGTTGGTGCTGACCCAGACGGGGGTTCCGTCCTTCCGCACGTAGCGCTTCTCGGTGGCGTAGCGCTCGCGGCTGCCGGCCAGGAGGGACGCGCGCAGCTCCTTCTCGCGCGCGAGGTCCTCCGGGTGGCTGAGCTGGTCGATGCTCATGGAGGCCAGCTCGTCCTCCGAGTATCCCGAGATCTTGCTGAGGCGGTCGTTCGTCCTGATCAGCCGCCCCTCCGGGGTGCAGTTCGCGATGCCGACGGGGGCACCGTTGACGGTGGCGCGGAACCGGCGCTCGATATCCGTCCGCGCGACGAAGTCTCCCAGCGTCCTCCAGACCCCGACCAAGCTGCGCAACAGGTCGGAGTCGGCATTGAGATGGTCGGTGGAGAGGACGGAGACGACCGCCACGGGCCTTCCCCCGGAGAGGACGGGAAAGACCAGCCCGGCGCGCAGGCCGAGATCTTTGGCCGCCCCCGATCGGACGAAGACACCGTCTTCCTGGAAAACGGTGACCCACTCGGCCTTGCCGGTGGCGAAGGCGCGCCCGACAGCGCCCTCCCCCTCCTTGAAGGTCGCGGGTAAGAATATCTCCTCGACTTTCCCGACGCTCATCGGGGCGGAGGCGAACAGGGCCGTCCGGCAGAGTTTGTCGCTCTTCCCGTTTTTCTCCGGCTCCCAGAGCTCGGCCACGCCAGGGCAGAAATGATCGGCCATCAGGGCGTGCATCTGGCCAACGGCGGCGGGCAGGCTGTCCGCGGCAGCCACGGCCTTGGCGGCGGCCCCGTCGACGATGAATTGGGTGGCCGTGCCGTGTCGGTGCACCGCGCCGGCGATCACCGCGGCAACCGCCTGGAGGAAGTCCGCGTCCTCCGCGGTGAACTCCCGGCGGGAGCGCGTGTGCACCCCGATGACGCCGTAGGGCTCCGTCCCCGCGCGGATGGGGCACGAGATCCCGCTGATAACGCCGTGCCTCGTCAGCAGCGGGGGGCCGGAGAAGCGGCGCTCTTCAGGCAGATTGTCGACAATGACGGCGTCCCGGCGTTGCAGGGTAAACCCCGCCTGCGAGCCGATGCTATTCGGGACGGTTTCCAGACCGACGAGCCCCTCGTCCCAGCCGATACCGGAGCGCAAGAACAGCGTCTCCCCACCCGGTTGGAGCTCGAGGATCTTGCAGAAATCGGTCTGCAACACCTGTTGCACTTCAGGCATCGCCCGGTCGAAAAAGGTCTGCAGATCGGAGGTCTCCAACGCCAGCAGGCTGAGCCGGGCCACGATGGCTTGCTGCCGCTCCCGAACCTCCAGCTGGCGCGTGGCCCTCTTGATCTCGCTGACGTCACTGAACGTCACCACCACGCCCTCGATACGGCGGTTCTCCGTCCGGTAGGGCAGGATACGCCGGCTGATCCAACGCCCGCCGGCCAGCTCGATTTCGGTGGCGTGAGGGCTCAGGGTGTCGAGGACGTGGCGGGCATCTTCCGCCAAGGCGTTCTGCAGGAGCTCGCGGGCGACGTCCCCCACCAGGCGCCCCTCGTCCGTGTGGTCGATGTTGAGCAGGTCTTTGGCCGCGGGAGTGAAGCGCTTGATGCGCAGCTGCTCGTCGAGGAAGACGGTGGCGATATTGGTGCTGGCGAAGAAATTCGCCAGGTCATCGTGGGCCTCTTCGACCTGGTCGACCTTGTCCCGGAGCTGGG